>DASQYT010000176.1:0-41536 GCA_035639075.1 Candidatus Elarobacter sp. | reverse complement strand
GATATTCGTCGCGATTCCCTCGTAGGAACCCAGGAACTCTTTATAGGTGCGGAATCCCCGCAGCATCATGTCGCGAATGATCAGCAGCGACCAGCGGTCACCGAGGATCTCCACCGAAGCGTTGAGCGGACAACCCGACCGCCGCTTGGGACTCGCCTTTTTCCTTGGCACATTTTCCACTGTAGCATATTTTAACTTGCATTCTGCAAGTAAGATTGGCATAGTTTCACTCGCACGAATTCGCTGTGACCGATTGAGATTGGCCTGGAGGAAACATTCGTGGCGTCGGGTGCTCAAGCGTTATCCGTCTCGAAAAAACAGCTCTGGGCCGGACGTATCATCAGTGCCCTGCCTGTGCTCTTGCTGCTCTTCAGCGGCGTTATGAAATTGCTGAAGCCGACGCCAGTCCTGCAGGGGTTCGCACACTATGGATATCCCGAAAGTCTGATTGTTGTCATCGGGATTCTCGAGATCGCCTGCACGCTCGTCTACGTCATTCCGCAAAGTTCGTATCTTGGCGCGATCCTCATGACCGCCTATCTCGGCGGCGCAACCGCAAGCAACGTGCGCGTGGGCGACCCATCCTACTTCGCTACGGTCATTCTCGGCGTGTTGGTCTGGGCAGGACTTTATTTGCGCGACGCTAGGTTGCGCGCACTCCTCCCTCTTCGAAGATAGCGCGAACGGAAGATTGCGCGGTCGCTTCTGAATAAACAATTTCGATTTGGCCAGATGCATATGCAATTCATAAAAAGGAGTGAGAGATGAGCGGAGTACGGGTACTGGTTGGAACGCGCAAGGGTGCATTTGTCCTTTCATCGGATGGTAAGCGCCAAAAGTGGGACGTCAGCGGTCCGCATTTTGCGGGCTGGGAGATGTATCACCTCAAGGGCTCGCCCGCCGACCCGAATCGCATCTATGCGTCGCAGACCAGCGGCTGGTTCGGGCAGATCATTCAGCGCTCGGATGATGGCGGCAAGACTTGGATACAGCCGGGGACGCCGCCGGGGGAGAAGGACGCCAAGCCGGGCCCGCCCAAAGGCGAGAGCAATAAGTTCGTCTACGACACGTCCGCGGAAACCGGCAAACCTCTCACCACCCACATGTGGTACGACGGCACGCAGCATCCCTGGGAATTCAAGCGTGTCTGGCATCTTGAACCATCGCCCACCGATCCGGACACCGTCTACGCGGGCGTGGAAGACGCTGGCATATTCCGCTCGACGGACGGCGGGAAGAATTGGAAGGAACTCGCTGGATTGCGCGGCCATGGCACCGGGCCGCGCTGGCAGCCCGGCGCCGGTGGCATGTGCCTCCACACCATCATTTTGGATCGCAAGGATCCAAAGCGTATCTATATCGCCATCTCAGCCGCGGGCGCATTTCGGACCGACGACGGCGGCAACACCTGGAAGCCCATCAACAAGGGCCTCCATTCCCAATACATCCCCGAGCCAACCGCCGAGGTCGGCCACTGCGTTCATCACGTCGCCATGCATCCCTCGCACCCGAACGTCCTCTTCATGCAGAAACACTGGGACGTTATGCGCAGCGACAATGCGGGTGACTTGTGGAAAGAGGTCAGTGGCAACCTGCCGACAGACTTCGGCTTCGTGATCGAGGTCCACGCCCACGAACCGGAAACCATTTACGTCGTGCCCATCAAGAGCGACGGAGAGCACTTCCCTCTCCAGGGCAAGCTGCGCGTGTACCGCAGCAAATCCGGCGGAAACGAATGGGAAGCGCTGACCAAGGGGTTGCCGCAAAAGGACTGCTACGTAAACGTATTGCGCGACGCCATGGCCGTCGACTCGCTCGATAAATGCGGCGTCTATTTCGGCACGACGGGCGGACAGCTATACGGCAGCGCCGACGCAGGCGACAGTTGGTCCCCCATCGTGGAACACCTTCCGGCTGTGCTTTCTGTCGAGGTTCAAACGCTGCCATGATTCGCGTCGTCCTACCGGGCCATCTGCGAGCGCTGGCGCGAGTCGGTCCGGAGATTCAGCTCCACGTCGAGGGCCCAGTTACACAGCGCTCGGTCCTCGATGCGCTCGAAGCGCAGTACCCGATGCTGCGCGGCACCATCCGTGATCACGTCACGCAGGAGCGTCGGCCTTTTCTGCGGTTCTTCGCTTGCTCCGAAGATTATTCTCTGGAGCCGCCGGATACACCGTTGCCGGATGCCGTCGCATCGGGTGCGGAGCCTCTTCTCATCATCGGCGCAATCGCTGGCGGATAACGGCCTGCGGGCAACATGCTCAGGCGCACTGGGTTGTGAGGTGTTTGACCGGAGGAGGCAATTTCGCATCAAAAATCTCTTTGAAGCGGCTAGGGTGGAAGAAGTCAAGGAACGGATGGCGCAACTGAGGCCGAATAGCGAGCGGCTGTGGGGCAAGATGAATGCGGCGCAAGCGGTGGCGCACTGCTCTGCGGGTTTGGAGTGGGCGTTAGAGGACAGGATTCCGCCATGGATGTTTCTGGGACGGATCATCGGACGGATGGTGAAGCCGATGGCGCTTGGGAACGACCAACCGATGCGCCGGAATTCGCCGAGGGTGAAGGATCTTGTAGCGCAGGATGAACGGGACCTGGGAACGGAACGGGAGAGGTTGCGCGGATTGATTGACCGGTTTGCTGCGGCGGGACCGAAGGGCTGCACCAAGCATCCGCATAGCTTTTTTGGGCCGCTAACAAGGGAGGAGTGGGCGACATTGATGTACAAGCATCTGGATCATCACCTGCGGCAGTTTGGGGTTTAGTGCGCTTGTTCTTGGATTACAGGAAGCGATTTCACAAATTTGTGGTATTACAGGGAGCATACGGAGGAAAAATTCATGCCCTCAGACGCGCAAACCGCCCCCGTCTCGAAGAAAGGGCTCTGGGCCGGACGTATCATGACCGGATTGGTTGTCACGTTCCTTACTTTCGACGCCATCTTAAAATTTGTAACGCCGGCTCCGGCCCCCGTAGTGGAGGCATTCGCTCACGTGGGTTGGCCCCTTAACCTCGCTCCAGTTCTCGGGATGATCTTGTTAGTGTCCACTGTCCTCTATGTCATTCCGAAGACCTCGATTCTTGGCGCGATCTTGCTGACTGGTTATCTTGGCGGCGCCGTTGCCACGCACTTACGCGCCGGCGATCCATTATTCAGCCATGTCTTGTTCCCGACGTATTTGGGCGTGCTGTTGTGGGGAGGTCTTTACTTTCGCGAGGACCGGCTGCGCGCTCTTATTCCCCTGCGAAGTCCGAAAGCGGCGTAGCGCGCGCTAGTCGTGCCGCGCTCCGTGCAGAACTTTGACCGCGTGCGGGAGCAGATGCGCTACAACTTCGAGGGATTCCACTGCACCCTTGAGACTTCCCGGCAAATTGACGATGAGCGTCTTGGTTCTGACTGCGGCAGTACCGCGCGATAAAACAGCCGTGGGCGTTTTCTCCAGTCCCTTGCGGCGCATTTCTTCGGAAAGTCCGGGCACGATACGGTCAGCTACCGCCTGAGTCGCTTCGGGCGTGTTGTCCCGCGGCCCGATCCCTGTTCCGCCCGTGGTCAAGAGAACGTCCACGCGGCCGGAATCCGCCACGGCGCGCATCTGCTCGCGGATGCTTGCGGGATCGTCGGAGACGTGCAGCATCGACGCAATTTCCCAACCCAGTCCACGGCAAAATGCAACAACCGCGGGGCCGGACAAATCCTCTCGCTCGCCTTTTGTCACGGAGTCGCTGATCGTTAGGACTGCAACGCGCATCGGGAAGGTTTCTTCGTGAGACTCACGGCGTCTCGACCGTATCGCGGTTGGCTTCGTCCATCAGCCGCATGGCTTCCATCAACAGGCCGGTCGTATTGCGCGTCGTGGTCGTCTTTGTCGAGGCATTCGCGGCGTTGAAATCGATCTCGAATTCTCCCGCCGTCCAAAGCACCACCTTATAAACCGCGTCATCGCCTTCGAGCTTGCCGATCTTCGCGTCGCGGCATTGCCCGCTCGCAAAATAAAGTTCGCCTTGCGCGCCGCCGCTCTGCACGATCAACCGGCACGATTTCTGACCCATCTCCAGCGATTGCATTAGGTCGATCATGCTCATCTCTTCGAGACGTCCTTGAATGACGCCTGGCCGCGAAGCTTTCTTCTGCAGCTTTTCGAGGTGCAGGCGATCGACCACTTTTTTCGTGATACGCACCAGGTCCTTAATCAAGAATGGCTTGGGGATAAAATCCTCGACGCCATCCACAAGCGGCCTCAGCCGCTCCTCGATATCCGGCCGGCTGGCCATGAACAGAAATGGAATGTGGCGTGTTGCCTCACGCGCGCGAAGTTTCTCGAAGAGTTGCCTGCCATCCAGGCCGGGCATCTTGTAATCGCAGAGAATCACGTCGGGAGGCGTATCCACAACCTTTAAGAGCGCGTCTGCCCCGTCTGTGGAAACCTCCACCGCGCAGAACGGGTCAAGCCCCTTTACGATCAGATCGCGCACCAGCGGATTATCGTCCGCAAGCAGCAATTTTATGCTTTTATGCCCAGCCGTGGTCATCGGGTGCGCCTTTTGGGCGCCATCTGCCGACGGAAATCCCCGCTCTTGCCGCCCGTCTTTTCGACGAGAACAATGTCCGTGATTTCCATCCCTTTATCGAGGGCTTTGCACATGTCGTAGACCGTGAGGGCCGCTGCGGTAACCGCTACCAGGGCTTCCATTTCCACGCCCGTCTGGGCGGCCGTGGTCACTGTGGATTGCACTTCCACGCCATTCTGGCACAGCCGCGCGGACACATCAATGTGCGTCAAGGGCAGTGGGTGACAAAGAGGTATCCACTCCGCGGTCCTCTTGGCCGCGGCAATTCCCGCAATCCGCGCCACTTCCAGCGGATTCCCTTTCGGGTTTTTCAGCCGCCGGACGGCGTTCACCACGCGCGGCTTCATCTTCACAAAACAACGTGCCGCAGCTGTTCGCGTCGTCACCGCCTTGTCGGACACGTCGACCATTCGCACTTCGCCCTTTTTTCCGTAATGCGACAGCTTCGCCATACACGATCGCCTAGACGACGTCCTTTCTCAGCAGCACGGAAACACTCTCGCCAGCCACGATCTTTTCCCGGTCCCCCGGCACCACCAGGAAACAGTTTGCCTTTGCCAGAGTAGCGATATCCCCCGAGCCTTGCCACTTCAACGCTTTCACCTCAGGCATCCTCTCGCGCCACTCCACTCGTGCTGGCAAGAAATGCGTCAGCCCAGGCCTCTCGTTCAACGGTTCCGCCAGTCGCGCTTCGACCAGTGGCAATGCCCGCGCCTCCGCGCCGCTTAACAGATCAATCGCGGGCGCCACAAACAATTCAAAAGTAACCATCGTCGAAACCGGATTGCCGGGCAGGCCAAACACCGGCTTTGCCTGGCACACTCCGAAGACCGCAGGCTTCCCCGGCCGAATCGCGACCGCATCGAAGAAGAATTCCGCGCCCATGGCTTTCAGCGCGTTTTCAACCAGGTCGTACTTCCCCATGGAGACCCCGCCGGACAGCACTAGCGCATCTTCTTTCAACCCGTGCTCGATTTTCTCTCCCAAGTCATCGATGCGGTCCGCCCCATTTCCCAGCACTACCGGCTCGCCACCCACAATACGAACCTGCGCGGCAAGAGAAACGCTGTTGCTGTTTCGAATCTGAAATGGGCCGGGCGTTTCGTCGATCAAAACTACTTCGTCACCCGTGGAAAGAATCGCCACGCGTGGCCGCTGCGCGCATTGCAATTGCACCGCCCCGACTTGCGCCGCAAGCGCCAGCTCCGCATACCCAAGCCTCATGCCGGGCTTCAACATCGCTTCCCCAGCCGCGGCCTCGCTTCCTCTCGGCACAATGTTCTGCCCCCGCTGCACCACTCGTTCGAATCGCACGAGGTCGCCCTCGCGGCTCGTGTGCTCAATCATCACCACGGCATCCGCGCTTGCCGGAACCGCCGCGCCCGTCATGATTTGCCAGCAAGTTCCTGCGGCCAGTGATTCCCTCACAGTGTCGCCCGCTTTGATTTCCCCCGCGCACTTAAGTTGTGCGCCGGGCGAAACTTCATTCGAACGAACCGCATATCCATCCCGCGTCGAGCGATCAAACGGCGGATACTCGCGGTCCGTCTTCACCTCTTGCGCCAGCACCAATCCCAGCGCATCCCACACACTCACACTGGCGACTGCGCGCGGTCCTTTTCTCTTCCCAACTTGTTCGATGACTTTCTTCCGTGCTTGCTCGTAGCTGAGCATTCTGGTTTTCTGATGAGCTAATTCGCGATAACTCGTGGTCTGCCTAACTCGACTCTGTGTCGTCCCCAAACTCAGTGGCTCTGTGCCTCTGTGGCCAATTTCTTCCTACAGCCAGCGCGACAGCAGCGTCCCCGCCGGCACAATCGTCGCGTCGCGTTCCGGTCCCGTCGAAATCATCCCAATCTCCACCTGCAGAAAATCGGAAATAAACTTAAGATAGTTGATCGCCGCTTTCGGGAGTTTCGCTCCATCCTTCACGCCGTACGTGGTTTCATTCCATCCAGCGAGCGTCTTGTATTCCGGCGTGACTTGCTCGTATTCTTCTGCAAGCGCCGGCATTTCTTTCAGCGACGTTCCCTTGTACTTGTATCCGACACACACCTGAATATCTTTCTGTGTATCAAAAACGTCCAGCTTGGTAATTACGAGCGAATCAATTCCATTGATCATTTTCGCGTAGCGTAGCACCTGCAAATCCAGCCAGCCGCAGCGCCGCGGTCGCCCCGTCACCGCGCCAAATTCTTTTCCGCGTTCGCGCACTTCTTTCGCGTCAAGGTCGGGCATTTCCGTCGGAAACGGTCCGCCGCCTACTCTCGTCGTGTACGCCTTGGAGATTCCCAGCACATGCTTGATTTTCGTCGGCGGCACGCCCACGCCCGTCGCCGCCCCTCCCGAAGTAGCGCTCGATGAGGTCACGAACGGATAGGTTCCGTGGTCGATATCCAGCATGGTTCCCTGCGCGCCTTCGAACAGCACGGACTTCCCTTCGTCCAGCGCGCGGTTCAACAATTCCGCCGTATCGCAAATGTATCCACGGATCTTTTCGCCCAGTTTCAGCGTTTCTTCCACTTCATGCGAAAAATCAATGTCTGCGCCGTAAGCGCCTTTCGCCAGACGGTTCTTCTCCGCCACCACGTGCGCTGCCTTCTTTCGAAACAACTCGGGCTCCAACAGGTCGCACATCCGCAGCCCACGCCGCGCCATCTTGTCTTCATAGGCCGGGCCAATTCCCCGAGAAGTCGTGCCAATCTTATTTGCGCCGCGCGCGCCTTCCGCCGCTTTATCCAGCTCCCGGTGATATGGAAAAATCAGGTGCGCGCGATTGCTGACATGCAGGCGGCTGTCCACGTTGACTCCCGCCTTGCACAGCGTTTCAATCTCCGCAACGAGTGCGGCCGGATCGACGACCACGCCGGTGCCAATCACCGCATGTTGTTTGGGGCGAAGAATTCCGCACGGGATCAGTTGCAGCACGTAGCGGTCTTTTCCGATGATGACGGTGTGCCCGGCATTGTGCCCGCCCGCTACTCGGGCAATGTAATCGAACGAGCCGGAAAGATAGTCGACGACTTTGCCTTTTCCCTCATCGCCCCACTGCGCGCCCACCACCACGACGGATTTCATTCTTTGCCTTTCTCTTCACACCCTTTGACTCGTCAGGGGCCTTGCCCATGGGTCGGGGCCGCACCCTTCCCTCTCCGTCACTTCCTGAGAGGAAAATTGCTGGCGGGAATTCGCGGGAAACAACAATTTAGAATCGTACGCTCGCCTCGCCTTCAACGCAAGCAGGCGTGCCCCGACTCCTATTTCGACAATTCTCGATATCGGAAGCAACTCACCAAGTGGTCGTTCACCATTCCCGTCGCTTGCATGAGTGCGTAGCAAATGGTCGATCCGACAAACCGGAATCCCCGTTTCTGTAAGTCTTTGCTAAGCGCGTCCGATTCCGCCGTTTTTGCAGGGAGGCGGCTGTGGCTTTTCCACGCGTTTTGTTTGGGCTGGCCGCCGACGAAGCGCCACGCATACGCATCAAATGTGCCAAATTCTTTCTGCACTTCCAGGAACGCCCGCGCATTCGTAATCGCGGAGTCGATTTTCAACCGGTTGCGGACGATTCCCGCGTCGCGGAGCAGTTCGCGGACTTTCTTCTTGTCGTAGCGTGCTACTTTCGCGGGGTCGAATCCGTCAAACACTTCGCGATAGCGCGCGCGTTTCTTCAAAATCGTGTCCCAGCTCAACCCCGCCTGCGCGCCCTCCAAAATCAAGAACTCAAACCACTTCTTCTCGTCGTGAACAGGCACGCCCCATTCCTGATCATGATAGGGAATGTTCAGCTCATTCGCCGCCCAGGTACAACGCAGTTGCGCGATTGGTTTGCTTGTCGCCATATCCCTTATGTCAGCATTCTCATCCGCAGCCGAATCCAAACAAAAAAAGGCGCGCCGCACTCTTTCGCGCGACGCGCCTCAGTAACTTCGCTCTCAAATTATCCGATGTGCCGTTCCAGAGCCTTGGTGATCTGCTCTTTAGGCACCGCTCCCACGATCTGCTCGACGACTTGCCCATTCTTGAATAGCAGAAGCGTCGGGATTCCCTGCACACGATACCGGCCCGCCGAATTCATCGCTTCATCCACGTTCAATTTCATCACTTTCAGCTTGCCCGCGTAGTCGTGCGCAATCTCCGCCACCGTAGGCGCGAGCATGTGGCACGGGCGGCACCATTCTGCCCAGAAATCCACCATCACCGGCTGCGCATTGCTGGCCGTCAACACCTCAGCTTCAAAATTCTTGTCATCTGCTGTCTGAATTGTATTATCAGCCATGTTGTTTGTTCTCAGTGGCTTGCCCGCCGTCTGCGGGCCACCACCAATCTCTCCTCAATCGTTTTAATTAGATGTTCCAGCGCGTTTTTGGTTTCTTGCCGCCTGCCCTGACTTCTTTGGCGTTTGCTCCGCAGCTTGCGCCGTCTGTTCCGGCTCGCGCTCGGCTTGCGCCGAGCTTTGAGGGGCTTGCTCCGGTTCTTGCGTGGGCTGCTGCGTGGGTTGCCCCTTGCTCCGAGCCGCCTTTCCCGAACTTTTCACCGCCGCCGAAAATCCTCGTGCGACTCGCGCGGCCTCATACAGCTTCGCATACTCCGCCGCAGCCGTCTTCCAAGAAAAATCCTTCGCCATCCCATTCAACTGGATGCGCTTCCAGATTCTCTCATCCATGTAGTGATGCAGCGCCTGCCGAACGGCAAATAAGAGCGCCTCGCCGGTGTACTCCTTGAACTTGAACCCCGTCCCTGTCCCGTGCTCCACGTCGAACGGCTCGATGCTGTCGTCCAACCCGCCGGTGGCTCTCACGATCGGCACCGTACCATACTTCAAGCTGTACATCTGATTCAACCCCGACGGTTCGTAGCGCGAAGGCATCAGGAACATATCAGCGCCGGCTTCGACTTTATGTGCCAGCGTGTTGTCGTACGCAATCTTCACGCCGACGCGCCCCGGATACGCCGCGGCCAGTGCGCGGAACAACTCCTCATATTTGCGGTCGCCGCTTCCCAGCACCGCCAGCATTAAATCTTCGCGCATCAATTCATGCGCTTTCTCTGCGATCAAATCGAATCCCTTTTGATCCGCGAACCGCGACACAATTCCAATCACCGGCCGGCTCAAGTGCTCCGGTGGCAATCCAAACACTTCCAGCAGGTCCGCTTTGCACACCTGCTTCCCTCCCAAATCCTTTGCCGAGTAATTCGCCGCGATCAGCTTATCCGTCTCCGGATTCCACGCTGCATAATCCACGCCGTTCAAAATTCCCACCAGGCGATCCGCGCGGCTCTTTGCCACTCCGTCCAATCCATGCCCATATTCCCGCGTCTGAATTTCTTCCGCGTATTTCCTGCTCACCGTCGTCAAGTAATCCGAGAAAACCAATCCGCCCTTCAGCAGGTTCACGCTTCCGAAGAATTCAACTCCCGTCGGATGAAACAATGCTTGCGGCAATCCCACGCGCTCCAGCACGTCTCTCGTGAACTGCCCGTGATACCCCATGTTGTGAATCGAGAAAACGACGGGAATGTCTTTCACCAGCGGGTCGTCGCTGTAGGAAGTCCGCAACAGCACCGGCACCAGCGCCGATTGCCAGTCGTGGCAATGAAACACGTCCGTCGGCCAGATGTGTTTTGCAATTTCAATCGCCGCGCGGCAGAACTCCGAATACCGTTCTGGGTTGTCCGGATAATCCCCGGTGCTCCCGCCATACAATCCATCGCGGTCAAAGTACGCCGCATCTTCCACAAAAAAATACTGCACGCCGTTCAGCACCGTGCCGTCGGCGATCGCCGGAAAACGCAGCCGCGTTCCGCCCATCGGAATCGTCAAGCTCGGCATCACCACTGCCGTCACCTTCGTTCCTCGGTATCGCGGCAATACGACCGCGACTTCGTGGCCCTGCGCCACCAGCGCCTTCGGCAGCGCTTCCACCACGTCCGCCAGGCCGCCCGTCTTCGAAAACGGCAGCCCTTCCGATGCCACGAATAAAATTCTCACGGTTGTCTCATCAACTTGTTAAAAACTCTTGTTCAATGTCATTCCGAGCGAAGCGCGTTTTTTGCGCTCCGGTCGGTTTTGCGGAGCGAGGAATCTGCTGTTCGTAAGAACTCCAAAACCTTCCATCCGCGACCTCCCACGCATTTTACGCTATCGGAGCGCCGGAGGCGCGCCGGAAGTTAGCCCAACCCGTAAGGGCTGGGAAACCTAGCAAAAAGAATCCAGAGCGCTGGAGGCGCACTACCTCATTGCCGCGTCGAAACCTGTCCCGTTCCCGTCGGGATCTGGTCGCGACCTCCAACATCAATGGTCCCGAGGGTCGGAGCTTTAGCTCCGACATTAATAGCGCGCCGCATTTGGGCTTCAGCCCCTGAGGAAAGTTTTTCAACTCTCGCAAATGGTTATGAGAATCATTTCCACTTTTTCTCGGCTTCTTCGGCGCGCCTACCCGCGCCACATCCCGGCGTCGCCGGGACCTGTCCCTCGCGCGGTCCTTACTAACTGCATGCGGCGAAGCATGCTCATCCTGACCGAGCATCGCGAGCCGAAGAATCTCTCCTCGCTGCTTCCCTTCCGTTCCCAATCCCCTCCCGCCCGGTTCCTTTGTCGCTACCACATCGTCGGCATAAGTCCTTTAGCTGCAACACTTATGGATCTCCCCGCAAAGTATTGCAAACAAAAGACTTACTTAATGGCTAAGCCCTTTAGATGCAACACTTACAAAAACACGGGGGGACCCCTCTTGGCATCGACCCCTCTGCGTACTCTGCGTCTCCCCGTTTCGGTCTCCCTTCAGTTTCGACTTACAACTCAAAACTTACAACTTACAATCGCGAGCTCCTCGCGCGCCTCTTGCTACACTGTTCCACCCATGGCACGCCAACGCCTCGGCCAACACTTCCTCGCCGATCTTCACTGGCGCGAAGAAATCGCGCGCGCCATCCGTGTCTCGCCGCATTCTCTGGCGCCACTCGCTGGCGACGATCGAAATCAGCAATCCCCGCTTCCCCGGGACGACAAATACTGCTGGATCGAAATTGGTTCGGGGCACGGTGAAATGACCCAGCGTTTGCTCGCCACCGATTCTCCCGTCCACGCCATCGAACTCGATCCGGCGTTCCTGCCGGGCCTGCGCCACCTCGCAAAGCAGTTCCCCAACCTCAACGTCGTTCCCGGCGACGTTCTCAAAGCGAACATCGCCGCCATCGCTTCCGGACGCCGCGTCCGCGTCTACGGCAATCTCCCTTACTACATCACGTCGCCGATCCTTCATCACCTCTTTACGTTCGCTGACCTCATCGACGAAATTCACGTCGTCATTCAGACCGAAGTCGCTCTTCGCCTTGCCGCCCAGCCGGGCACGCGCGATTACGGCTATCTTTCCGTCGTCACGCAGTTCTACACGCGTCCCGAATTCGTCTTTGAAATTCCGCGCCACGCGTTCAATCCTCCGCCGGAAGTCACTTCCGCCCTCGTCACGCTCCGCCTGCCCGGTGAACGCGCAAAACTCTCTCTCTCCTCCGGCGTCCTGTCGGCCAAAGGAAAGCAGGCACACGCATCCCGTGATGCCGATTCCCGCTTCCTGGATTTTGTGAAATTGTGTTTCTCGCAGAAGCGCAAAACTCTCGTGAACGACCTGCGCTCTCTCGCTAAGCCCGATCGTACGCGCGAAGCCCTTGCCGCGCTAAAACTTCGCCCTGACGCTCGCGCCGAGCAACTCCCCGTCGCCCAGCTCGCCGCCCTTCATTCTCTTCTGTCGGCGCTCCCGGATTCTGCGCCATGAGAATCTCTCTTTGTCGCCGCCACCAGCCGGTCCGGATAGTCGCTCATGATCCCGTCGACTCCGGCGGCGATCAGCATTCGCATGTGCGCGGGATTGTTCACCGTCCAGCACACCACGTGCAAATCTTTTTTCTTGGCTTGCGCGATCAGCGCAGGCGTCACCAGGTCCCCGCGCACCACCAATTGCCGCGCGCCGATTTCGACGGCTTTGTCCAGCGGATTTTCGATTTGCCCGTCGTGAAGCAGCCCCGTCATCAGCGTGGGCTCGATTTTCCGCACGTTCAGCACGATGGCGGCATCAAACGCAATCACCACCACCCGCGGTATTTCCCCCGAATCGCGCAGCGCGCCAATCAGCGCGTGCTCTCCGCCCCATGCGCTGCCGGGTTTTATCTCCAGGTAAAACACAACGTCGTTTTTCTTCGAGAACTCCAAAATTTCTTCCAGCGTGGGGATGCGCTCTCCGGCAAACTCGCTCCCGAACCACGATCCGGCATCCAGCCGCCGCAAATCGGCCAGTGTCATGTCGTGAACCGCGCCCTGTCCGTTCGTGGTGCGATTCACCGTGGCGTCGTGAATGGCCACGAAGCGCGCATCCCGAGAAAGCTGCAAATCCGTTTCGATGAAAGTCGCTCCGAGCGCAACGGCTTCCCGGAACGCCGCCAGCGTGTTTTCCGGCGCATTCCCCGAGGCCCCGCGATGTGCAATCACCAGCACTATGCCACTCTCAGTGTCGCCATAAATTTACGTACAACACCGCCGCTCTCAAAAAGTTTCTCTCTTCGAAAGAACCCGATGCTTCCGCCGTCCTTGTCGGGAGTATGCTAACACCTCCCCTCGGCACGGGTGCAGGCAACCCAGGCCTCCTGCATCTTGAATCTAACTGGTTGAAAAAAGTCAGGACATTTGTCCAGGAGGAAATCATGAGAAAGGAACTCCGATCCCTGTTTGTAATACTGCTACTCGCCATTCCCATGCTGGCCTTGGCAAACTCCCCGACGGCTCAGCCGCAGGAAGAGAAGAAGCAGCGCAGTGAAGCAAACTATCGCGAAAAACTTGCAAAAGAAGTGCGGCACCAGCTCGTCATGCTGCCGTGGTACTCCGCTTTCGACAATCTTGCGTATCAGGTGGAAGGCGACAAGGTCATTCTCTCCGGCCAGGTCACCCGGCCGACGTTGAAATCCGACGCCGAAGCCGCCGTGAAGAGCATCGAGGCAGTCTCCTCGGTGGTGAACAACATCGAGGTTCTTCCGCTCTCGCCGATGGATGACCAGATCCGCCGTGCCGTGTACCGCGGGATTTATGGAGACCCCGGCCTCTCGCGTTACTCCATTCAAGCTGTGCCGTCCGTCCATATCATCGTGAAGAATGGCAACGTCACGCTGGAGGGCGTGGTGGATAACGAAGCGGATAAAAATCTTGCGTACCTGCGCGCCAGCGCGGTTCCCAATATTTTTTCCGTGAAGAACAATTTAGTCGTCGTCGGCAACGGCAAATAATTGTTCGGGTGCGCGGGGCCGCTTACTCGGGTAGCCAGCCCGCGACGACAAGCAATTTTTTGAGTGCGCGGGACCGCTTGCTACTTGGTAGCCGCTGGCAATGGCAAGTAGTTCGTGAGTACGGGGCCGCTTGCTACGCGGCTCCCGCGCTCCCGCTTCTCTGCAACTGCCGCGAAATACGTCGCGCCGTTTCCTTGAGCGCGTCGATAATTCGCGGCATGCCGTCTTCGTCCATTTGCGTCAGCGTGCCGCTGGCGCCGAGCGCCGCGGTTACATTTCCCATGGCGTCGAAAATGGGCGCGCCAAGGCACCGCGCACCCAAACTGTTTTCTTCGTCGTCCACGGCGTAACCTGATTGCTTCGCGTGTTCGAGATCGGCAAGAAGTTTTGTGATGGAGGTGATCGTTTTCGGCGTTCTTTTTTTCAGTCCTTGCTGCTTCACAATTGTCTCCACGTCGTCTTTCGGCAGCCAGGCCAGCAAACATTTTCCGACGCTTGTGGAATGCAAAAACATGCGCCGCCCCACCCAGGTGTTCACCTTGAAAAATCCGGGGGCTTCTACTTTTTCGATGTAGACCGCTTCGCCCTGGTCCAACACCGCCAGGTGCACGGTCATTCGAATCTTCTCGCTGAGCATCCGCATGAACGGCAGCGCGACGTCGGCGATGTCCAGATTGGCTTGCGCGTCTCCGCCGAGACTGAGGATCTTGAGACCGAGGCGGTAGCGTCCCGTTTCCGCCTCGCGGCGCAAATAGCCGCGTCTTTCGAGGGTGCGCAAAATGTAGCTGGCGGAACTCTTGGGGATGGCCAGTTTGCGGCTGATCTCCGAATTGGTCATTCCGTCGCGGCGGTTGGCCGCGGCTTCGAGAATGTTCAGGGCGCGCTCGACGGCAACTGCGGGACTGGCGTCTGAGGCTGGCATGGGCGGACTCCTATAAGTTCCGGTTATGTCCACAGCATAGAATACATGTTCAGGATATTGAACACAGAGTTGCAACCCTACACCGGTGTTAGGTATCAAAAGGATCAGGGAGAACTGAACACATGTTCAACATATTGAACAGGTTGGCGAATCTGAGAAAATGCTCGCCATGGATGTGCAAATTTCTCGACATAATGACCGGAATTTTCCACGCCTGCCTGACTGCCCCGCGGCGATGCTCTTATCTATCTGAACGGCTTGGCTTTAGAAACCAGGTTCTTGGAACAATTGGCCTCCCAATTGCCGTACCCTCCCTGCGGACGGCCTTCGCTCAATTTGGTGGGAAAGGGATCAGGTAAATCATGGCATCCGCTACGACGAAACCGAATCCGTCAATGGAGCCGTGGCCTTTCGCGAATCGGATCGTTCCAGTCAACTCCGCTCCGGCGGATTTCGATGCCGCGCGGGATCTGCCCGAGGGCTTTCTCGAATTCCTTGCGTCGCTGCACGCCGCGCTAACCTTGCGCCAGCGCGCCTTGGTCGCACGCCGTGATTTTGCCCTGGCCGAAGCACACGCCGGCAAACTTCCCGATTACTTGCCGCCCTCGGTAGCCACGACAAACTCCTGGCGCATTGAGCTTCCCGCGTGGTGCGCCGATCAGCGGAACCAGATGACCGGGCCTGCCGATGACGCCGACCTCGTGGTGAAGATGCTGAATTCCGGTGCTCCCGGCGTGATGCTCGATCTGGAAGACTCCACCGCCAATACCTGGGAGCACAATTCGCGAGGCATCAAGAACATTCTGGAAGCGCTGGCGGGCCGACTCACCTACTTTGGCCGCAAGCGCGACAAAACCGTCGGTATCAATCCTAGTTCCACGGTGATTTTCACGCGGCCCCGCGGATTGCACCTGCACCAGGCCGGCGTTCTGCAAGGGGAATTACTTCCCGCTTCACTGTTCGACGTCGCGATGGTGGCTTATCAGGTGGATTTCAGCGCGCTTAAGCATCCGCTGTGCATTTACATTCCGAAGTCGGAATCCGCCGACGAAGCTCTGTGGTGGCGCGATCTTTTCCAGATGATTGCGCGGCTTAAGGGCTTGCCGGCGAACGCCATCAAGTGCATGGCGCTGGTGGAATCGCATCCGCTGGCTTATCAGATGGAGGAGTTTGCCTGGAATCTTCGCGACCACATCCTGGGACTGAACCTCGGGCGATGGGATTACATGGCCAGCTTGATTCACTTCAATCTGGAAAATCCGGAGTGGGTACTCCCCGACCGCAACACCATTCCGCACAACGTGGCGTTCTTCCAGAATTTGCGCAATCTCATGCCGGAAATTTGCCACAAACACGGAATGCTCGCCATCGGCGGAATGACCGCTCTGTACCCCAGCCGGGAAGATGCGGAGCTGAATGCGCGGGCGCTAAAAATCCTTGCTGAGGACAAAAAGAACGAAGCCAATTCGCTGATGGACGGCGCGTGGACGGGCCATCCCGATCAAAACGAAATCGCGGTGAGCCAGTTCCTTGCTCCGAATCAACTTCAGGCGCGCCCCGCGGATGGCAACACGCATCCCGATCTTCGGCCGTTGCCGAAGGGAGTCGGCAAGCGCACGCTGGCAGGAACACGCGCGGCGGTTCGCACGGTGATTCGCTACCGGAACGGGGTTCTGAACGGCAAGGGTGCGAGTTTGCTGGACGGCTACATGGAAGATCTCGCCACCGACCGCATTTACCGCTTGATGATCGCGCAGCGCATGAGGCATTCGAGCCACGTCGAAGTTGTGGATGACAATGGCGCGCTGGTTCGTCATACGCCGGAATTTATCCGCGATCTGTTTGACGAAGAGCTTGAACGCCTGTTGCGCGAATCAGAGAAGAGCAGCGATGGGCAGAGGGAAGCTACGCTTCGCGAGGCGCGGAGGATCAGTGAAGAAATGATCCGGCGCGAAGAGTTTAATCCAGCGTGAGAAGAGATTTCGTAGTCTTTGGTTGGATGCCGCAGGAAAGGTAAGGAATAGCAAAATGTCGACAAACGGAACGAACGGGGCCAATGGGAACGGGCGCAAACATCAGCCACTCAACTATTGGAGCACTGATCCCCGCTGGTCCGGCATCACGCGTCCTTACTCTTACTCAGATGTGCTGCGGCTGCGCGGCTCGATCCAGATCGAGTACACGCTGGCGCGGCTGGGAGCAGAGCGGCTCTGGAATCTGATGCACACAGACGCGTACGTTCCCGCGCTTGGCGCCATCACGGGGAACCAAGCGATTGAAATGGTGCAGGCGGGGCTGAAAGCGATTTATGGAAGCGGATGGCAAGTTGCCGCTGACGGCAATACCGCGGGCGACGTGTATCCCGACCAGAGTCTCTATCCGTGCGACTCCGCGCCGAACCTGGTGAAGCGCATCAATCGCGCGTTAATGCGTGCGGACCAGATTGAATCCGCCGAGGGCAAGAAGTCCGGCACGTACTGGTTTGCGCCGATTGTCGCGGATGCGGAGGCCGGCTTTGGCGGCTCGCTGAATGCTTACGAGTTGATGAAAACGATGATTGAAGCGGGCGCGGCGGGGGTGCACTTCGAAGATCAACTCTCCTCAGCGAAGAAGTGCGGGCATCTGGGCGGCAAAGTGGTGGTGCCCACGCGGGAGTTCATCGAGAAACTTGTGGCGGCGCGACTGGCTGCCGACGTTTGCGGCGTGCCGACGATTCTGATCGCGCGGACAGATGCCAACTCCGCCGGTCTCCTACTTTCCGACGCCGACCCGCGCGACCGGGAATTCATTTACGGCGAACGCACGCCCGAAGGTTTTTACCAATATCGCGGGGGCATTGATGCGGCCATCGCGCGCGGGATCGCTTATGCGCCGTACGCCGACATGCTCTGGTGCGAAACGTCGACGCCAGATCTCGCGGAAGCGAAGAAATTCGCCGACGCCATTCACGCAAAATTCCCAGGCAAACTGCTGGCGTACAATTGCTCGCCGTCGTTCAACTGGAAGAAAAAGCTCGACGACGTAACAATTGCCAACTTCCAGCAAGAACTCGGGAAAATGGGGTACAAATTCCAGTTCGTAACGCTGGCGGGATTCCATGCGCTGAACATGTCCATGTTCCATCTGGCGCGCGGCTATGCGCAGGCGGGAATGACGGCGTACTCAAAACTTCAGCAGGAAGAATTCGCTTCGCAGGAACTGGGCTATCGGGCCGTCACGCACCAGCGCTTTGTGGGTACGGGCTATTTCGACGAAATCGCGCAGGTGGTTTCCAGTGGCAATTCTTCCACCACAGCGCTGGCCGGTTCGACGGAAGCCGAGCAGTTTCACGGCAACGTACCGCTCGCGCCTGCGAACGCGCATGCGCCGGAAGCGCACGCCTGAGCCTTCTGCCTCTTTAACCTAATCGTTAGCGTAAAACTGGGAGCCCACGTTACCTCAACCGACGCTCAACCTCCGTCACCGACGGATGAAGAGACTTATGGGGCCAACGCGGGACTATAATGTAGAACATGAGAGATGAAGATGAAATTTATAGTCGACGCCAGGCTTGCGAATGGCTGAAGAAAAGCGCACTCGATGTGTCTAGAGACGAGGCACAGCGCAAGCTGCACGCGGCCGCAGAGAAATATATTGGAGTGTTGAGCGGGCTCACTTCAGGTCGGGCGGAGACGGTACACGAAACGGTCCGTAGACGGGTTCGTGAGAGAAGGTCTCAGAAGAAAGCAGATTCCTCGCTTCGCTCGGAATGATACCCTGCCGTAAGGCATCTTCAACAACCCATCAAAACGCTCACGATGAAACGCGGGGCAGCATTTGGCCGTCGGCGTACATGCGGTTGTTGCGCAAAATCGCGGGTGTTGCCGGTAGCGCCAAGCTGACGCTCTTGTCGTTCTTCATCACGGCTTGGAAAGCTACCTGGAAAGCTTCCATGTCCTGCTGGGTGCCGACGGTAATGCGCGTGTAGGTCGGCCACACGGGCCAAATCCGGCCGATGAACACGTTGCGAGCAGCCATCGAATCAATGACTTCTTTGGCGGGGCGCTTGGTGTCCAGCATGAAACAGTTGGACTCGGAGGGGACGAAGGAATGGCCGTGGCTCCCGAGCCAGTCAAACGTCTTTTGGCGGATTTCGGCGTTCAGCTTTTTGCGGTCGGCAACGAGATGCTCGTGCTTCAGGCTGGCGGTTGCCGCAGCTAGCGCGGTGATGGGCATGGCGCTCCAGCCGCTGAAATTCTCCAGCTTCGCCAGCAAGTCGGGACGCCCGATAGCCATCCCGCAGCGAATTCCCGCCATACCGTAAATCTTCGAGAAGGTGCGCAACACGATCACGTCCCGATCAGCCTTGACGAGATCAAGGGCGCTGACGCCGTCGGAAAAATGGATGTAGGCTTCATCGACGAGGACGACCGAGCCCTTCGGCTTCGCCGCCAAAAGCTGCTCGATGTCGGAATGCGGCGTCAGCGTGCCCGTGGGATTATTTGGGCTACACACATAGAAGAGCCCGGCGTCCGGAGCCGCCGCGAGCATGGCCTTGATGTCGTGCGCGTAGGTTTTCGTCAGCGGAGTCTTGACAATGCGCGCTCCGGAAATTTTTGCCGCTTTCATGCCGGCTTCGTAACCGGGATCGGCGGTGACGTAGCTTTTCGCCGGCGACGTAAACGCCAGCACGGAAAAATGCAGCGGCTCGCTCGAACCTGGAAACACGCGCACATATTCCGGCTTGAGGCCTTCCATTTCCGTGAAAGTTTTGACGAATTCTTCCGCGAGCCAATAGGAATAGCGCCCGCCTTGCGGGGCCATGTCCACGATAGCTTTGCGCGCGGCGTCGCAGGGTCCGAGCGGATTTTCGTTTGCGTCGATCACCACCGCTCCCGGGTGAAAAACTTTGCGATCTTCCGCCGCGAGAGACGCCTCGGTGGTAATGCGGAACGCTGCTGCCGCGGTGGCCGCAGCCGACAACTGGAGAAACGTCCTCCGCGAACCATTGGAAAGAATCTCGTTGGTTTTCATCCGGCCCTCCTCAACGCGCAAATCGTTTCCGGTAATCTTGCTGCTCTCCGCCGCAACAAGAGCGGCCGGATTATTTCACCCGGCTTACGCCCCACTATAGCACCGAATCGATGGAGGATTTAAGAGCCAGTTGCAACACGGACGGGCCGGCGAGCGTCCTCCGGTATTTTTGGATGGCGGCAACGAAAAATTTGATGGCGAAGATCGGATAGATTTTCTTAAGCCTTCGCTCTAGGCTTCTAGTTTGACAGTCGCGAGCAGAGAAACTTTGGGGGCTTGCATGGCTCACGCAGCAAGAAATAGTCTCGCGAGACGTTCCATCGCCGAGCGAATCGACGCACTGGACTGGAGCGGCGCCGAGCAGTCTCTTTCGGAGCGCGGCTACGCGGTTACGACTCCGGTTCTCTCGCCTGCGGAATGCGGCGAGTTAACCGCGCTCTATAACGACGCGACCCACTTTCGCAGTCACATCATAATGGAGCGCTACCGCTTCGGGATTGGCGACTACAAGTATTTTGCGAACCCGCTTCCGGAATTGGTCGCCGAGCTCAGGAGCAGCGCGTATCCGCATCTCGCCGTAGTTGCAAATCGCTGGGCGGAAGCTTTTGGTGACCGAACGTCTCCCTATCCTCAGGAACATGCGGCCTTCGTGAAAACTTGCCACAAAGCCGGGCAGACCAAACCCACGCCGCTGATGCTTCATTACGAAGCCGGCGGGTACAACTGCCTGCATCAGGATCTCTACGGTGAGGTGAGCTTTCCGCTGCAAATGGTTTTCCTGCTTGGCCAGCAAGGCCGCGATTGGGAAGGCGGAGAATTCGTCCTCGTGGAACAGCAACCGCGCGCGCAGTCCAAGCCGCAGGTGGTGATTGCCGACCAGGGCCAGGCGATTGTTTTCACGACGCGATACCGGCCTGTTAAAGGTTCGCGCGGCTACTACCGCGTGAATTTGCGGCACGGCGTCAGCCGCGTCCACCGCGGCACGCGCTACGCGCTGGGGATTATTTTTCACGATGCAAAGTAGCCGTCGTGTGGAGATTGATGCGTCGGTTGGCTGTCCGAATCCGCACTCCCCGTCCCATTAACGGGCACCGGCAACTTCCTTCTTGTCCAACGTTCCCCCATAAGTCGTTCTTGCTCAGCAACGTAAGTGAACCGTGCGATGGCTGACGGCTTGCCCATGCAGTTCAATTGGATTTGGAGGCAGACGATGGGCACATTCATGCGAAATCTGCGCTACGCCGTTCGCACGCTGGGGAACAGTCCCGGGTTCGCGACGGTCGTCGTGCTGACGCTAGCTCTCGGCATCGGGGCCAACACAGCGATCTTCTCCGTCGTCTATTCGGCGCTGCTGCGGCCGCTGCCCTACCATGAACCCGACAAGCTCTTTCATCTTGGCGAAGCGCGGAGCCAGTCTGACAACAGTGCGAACGGCGCGCAAGTTTCGTATCCGGATTATCTGGATTGGAAGAAATCGGCCAAGAGCGTGCAATCCTTCGCCGCTTACAGCGGCGACGCCTTCACGCTAGCTGGAAACAGCGAGCCGAAAAACATCTTCGCCGAACAAGTTACTCCTAATTTCTTCGCGACTCTCGGCGTGAAGCCGGCGCTCGGGCGGGATTTCCTCGAGGGCGAAATGCAGTCGAACGGGCCGCACGTTGCGATTCTGACTGATGCATTCTGGCACACCGAATTTGGAGGGGATGCGAACATTATGGGGCGCGCGGTCCGCCTGGACGGCAAACCAGCGAGCATCGTGGGCGTGCTTCCGCGCGACTTTGAGTTTGCGCCCGCTAATTCCGCGCCGGTCTGGGTACCGATTCACCAAACCGGGGATCTCATCACGCGCCGCAGCCTGCACTGGCTCACTGTGGTAGGGCGAATCGCTCCGGGCTTTTCTCCCGTGCAGGCTCGCGCGGAAATGCAGAGCGTAAACGCGCAGCTCACCCAGGAACACCCAAAGGAAAACGCTTCGGTGTTTTTCGTGATGGAGCCTCTCAATCAACAAATCGTGGGCAAGATCCGGCCCATCCTGCTGATCCTTTTGGGAGCGGTGGGATTCGTTCTGCTGATCACCTGCGCCAACGTGGCCAATCTGGTGATGACGCGATCGATTGGACGGCGCAAGGAATTTGCCGTGCGTTCCGCGCTGGGCGCGAGCCGTGCCGGTTTGTTTTTCCAATTGCTCACGGAAAGCTTGTTGCTGTCGAGTATCGGCGCAGGCGTCGGGCTCATGGGCGCCCAGTGGGGCGTTAGTTTGCTGGTGGCCGCGATTCCTGAGCAGCAGTTGCAGGCGATGCCTTTTCTGCGGAACGCGGGGATCAATACCACGGTCCTTCTATTTCTTTGCGGCGTCACGGTACTAACTGGAATACTTTTCGGGCTGGCGCCCAGTTTGCAGGCTTCTCGAAGTTCGTTGAATGACATTTTGAAAGATGAATCGCGCGCCGGCACGAGCACGGCTCACGCCCGACTGCGAAATTCGCTGGTCGTCGCCGAAATTTCAATTTCGCTGGTGCTGCTGGTCGGCGCCGGGCTCCTGCTCAAGAGTCTGCACGTGCTGCTGGGGCAAGACCCGGGCTTCAATGTGCACAACGTGCTGACTTTCTATGTGAACTTGCCGGACTCCGCCTATCCGAGCGACAAGACGCCTCCCTACTACAGCGCGGCGGCGGTGCGCTTCGATCACGAATTCACGGCGCAGCTCCGCAGTTTGCCGAGAGTCGTTGACGTCGGCCAGGCGTCCGCGATCCCCGCCAGTGGAGGAGGCGGCACAATCCGCTTCGTGGTCGAAGGCCGCCCCACTGCCCTCGGGCAGGAAGACGAATGCCAAATCATGACTGTCAGCACGGGATATTTCTCCTCGCTAAAGATCCCTCTTGTCGATGGGAGATTCTTTACCGCGAACGACATCAAGGATACGGAGGGAGTCGTTGTTGTGAGCCGCGCCTTTGTGAAAGCTTATTTGCAGGGAGAGAATCCGGTCGGGAAACGCATCCGATTTACTTACAGCGCGAAAAATCCATATCTTCAAATCGTGGGCGTGGCAGCGGATACCGCATCGATTGATATCGCCGCGCCGCCTCCCGCCATCATCTACACGCCAAATGACCAAGGGCCCTCAACTTTCTTGAGTTACCTTGTGCGCACCGCGGGGCAGCCTTCCGGGTTCATTGGAGCAGCCCGCGCCGCATTGCAGCAAATGGATCCTCAGCTTTCTCTGATACAACCACAATCGCTGGAAGAGGTTGCCGCGCAATCTCCGTCTGTTTTTCTCAGGCGATATCCTTCTTACTTGATCGGCTGCTTCGCGACGCTGGCAGTAATTCTCGCTGTCGTCGGATTGTACGGGTTGATTGCGCATATGGTGCTGCAGCGCACCAGGGAAATTGGCATCCGCGTGGCTCTTGGGGCGCAGCGGCGCGATATTATGCGCATTGTGCTGCGTCAGGGAATCCGCGCCATTCTGGTTGGCCTGGCCATCGGCGTTATCGCTGGCCTCGGGCTGACGCGGCTCTTGAGCAGCTTGCTTTACGGCGTCACGCCGCGCGACTGGCTGACGTTTTCGGGAGTGACGATCCTGTTGCTCGTTGTGGCTCTGGCGGCGTGCGCCATACCTGCTCGCCGAGCTATGCGTGTCGACCCCATCGTGGCTCTGCGCTACGAATAATGGGTGGGAACTGGCAAAGCGCCAGAGGACCTGGAATTAAGCGGAGCTATTCGTGGCCGCCGCCGAGTTCGCGCACGATGGAGCCGACGAAGGATTTTGCGTCGCCGAAGAGCATGAGCGTTTTGTCGAGGTAGTAGAGCGGGTTTTCAATTCCCGCAAACCCCGCCCCCATGCTGCGTTTGATCACCATCACCGTGCGCGCCTTGTCGACGTCGAGAATCGGCATGCCAAAAATCGGGCTTGATGCGTCAGTGCGCGCTGCGGGATTGGTCACGTCGTTCGCGCCGATCACCAGCGCCACATCGGTTTGCGGAAATTCCCCGTTGATTTCGTCCATGTCCAGCAGCTTATCGTAAGGAATGTCCGCTTCGGCGAGAAGAACATTCATGTGCCCGGGCATGCGGCCGGCGACCGGATGAATTCCAAACTTTACATCGACGCCACGCTTTGTGAGTGCATCGTATAGTTCGCGCACTTTATGTTGCGCTTGCGCGACGGCCATTCCGTAACCGGGCACAATAACCACTTTATTTGCGGCTGCGAGAATTGCCGCGGCTTCTTCCGGAGTCGCGCTGCGCACCGGCCGCGCTTCCTGTTTGGTTGCTGCCGCAGTCTGCTCCTGTCCAAACGCCCCAAAAAGTACGTTTGAAAACGAGCGGTTCATCGCTTTCGACATGTTCACGGAAAGAATGAAGCCGGAGGCGCCATCGAGCGCGCCCGCAATGATCAGCAGTTTGCTGTCGAGCACGAAGCCCATCGCTGCGGCCGATAGCCCTGCGTAGGAATTCAAAAGAGAGATCACTGTCGGCATGTCCGCTCCGCCGATGGGAATAATCATCATCACGCCGAACAGAATAGGAATGCCAACAATCAGCGGAAAAAGCTGAGTCTTCTCCGGATGCGCTACCAGCATGCCTGCGACAACGATCGCGACTCCCAGGAGCCCGAGGTTGATGATGTTCTGCCCTCTATACGTGATGGGCCGCTGCGGCAGAACTTCCTGTAATTTTCCCGCGGCCATAAGGCTGCCGGTAAACGTCAGCGAACCGAGGATAACTTCCAGCGAAAGCACGCCCATCATGAAACGCGGCACGTCCGGCGCGCGCAAATAAAATTCGGCGGTGCCAACCAGGGTCACACACAGCGCGCCAAATGCGTGGCTGAGAGCGGTCCGCTGCGGCACTGCGGTCATGGCCACTTCGCCAAGAGGCACACCGATGATCGTTCCCAGCACCAGAGCGATCACGATCCATTTGTATTCGACGATGCCGCGATGCAGTAGCGTGCCGGCAATCGCCAGCAGCATGCCGAGTTCGCCGGCAAAGACTCCGCGGCGAGCGGTAGCCGGAGAGCTCAGCCACTTGAGCGAAAGAATGAAAAGCGCGGTGGCAATCAGATAGGTGATTTCGATGATGTTTTCCATGCCGGGCAGGTTGGTCATGGTTTCTTGGGCCCGCTCGCTTTGAACATTCTCAGCATGCGGTCAGTAATCAGAAACCCGCCGACGATATTGCTGGTAGCGGCCACGATCGCGATGGTTCCGAGAATCTTGGCAAGCATGGTCCCGGGCGCATGGTATTCACCGGCAAGAAGGATGGCTCCGACAACGGCGATGGCATCGAGCGCGTTCGTCAGTGACATCAAAGGAGTGTGCAGAAGAGGTGAAACGCGCCGGATCACTTCAAATCCGATGAATGCGGCCAGCATGAAAACGTAGAGGCTCGTAAGCAGATCGAGCTTCATGATTTCGCCATCTCCTTGGATTGCGCGGGCAAGGGCGGGAGCGAAAAGAATTCCCGCACACGCGCATTGACGACTTCTTCGTCGCGCGTCAGCATCGTCTCGCGGATGATTTCATCCTCCAGATCCAGTTGCAGTTTTCCATCTTTCACGAGATGGAGCAGGAAAGCGGTCACGTTTCGCGCGTACATCTGGCTGGCGTGATACGGCACGGTGCTGGCCAGGTTGAACCACCCGATGATGGTCACGCCGTGCTCCACAGCGATTTCTCCGGGGCGAGTAAGCTCGCAATTGCCGCCGCGCTCGCCGGCCAAATCGACGATGACCGACCCCGGGGCCATGCTCGCGACCATTTCCTTGGTCACCAGAATCGGAGGCTTCTTTCCGGGAATGACCGCCGCGGTAATCACCACGTCACTCTCTGCCACGACCTTTCCAAGGAGTTCGCGCTGCCGTTTGTAAAAAGTTTCGTCCTGTGGCCGCGCATACCCGCGGGCATCCTCAGCATCCTTAGCTTCAATGGGAAGCTCGACGAAGCGCCCGCCGAGGCTCTGCACTTGTTCTTTCGCCGCGGGACGCAGATCGTAACCGGAAGCCACGGCGCCGAGTCTCCGCGCCGTAGCGATTGCCTGCAAACCGGCAACGCCCGCTCCAATCACGAAAACGCGCCCAGGAGTAATCGTTCCCGCTGCCGTGGTGAGCATCGGAAAGATACGCGGCGAAGTGTCCGCAGCGAGAACGACTGCCTTGTAGCCGCAAATTGTAGCCATCGAAGAAAGCACGTCCATGCTCTGGGCGCGCGTCGTTCGCGGCATCAATTCGACGGAAAAGGAAGTAACGCCCTTCGAAGCGATTTCTTTAATGGTTTCGATCGAGCCGAGCGGCCGCAAGAACCCAACGAGCACTTGGCCGCTGCGAAAAAGGGGAACGTCGGCCTTGCCGGTCTTGTCGTTCGATCCATAACAAAGAATTTGCACAACGATGTCAGCGGCGCGGAAGACTTCGGCGCGAGCAGAGACAATCTTGGCGCCCTTTGCCACGTAGTCCGCATCCGGGTAGCCTGCAGCGATGCCGGCACAAGCCTCCACCACCACTTCCAGGCCTGCCTTCGTTAGATTGGGAACGACTGCGGGAACCAACGCCACGCGCCGCTCTCCAGGAAAGCTCTCTCGGGGCACACCTACAATCATGAAGCTTCCTCCAACGCTAAAAACCAGAACGGCTGTCGGGAATTGCACTCGGTTGAGGCAATAGACTCAATCCATTTCAAGAAAGCCCAACCCTCCACAGGGGCAAACGCTCCAAATCATACACTCTTGGGAGCTAGTTCTGTTAGACCACGTCGGCTGGTCCGGAATCGGCAGTCTCTGTTAGTACCAGGGAACTGATGCTTGATTTTTATGGACTGATTACACATGGACGAAAAAAGAAGGGACCGCTCCGCGGTCCCTTCTTCCTTCTACGAACTCCGCGAAAAATGCCGGGTTAGTTGCTCCCTTGCGTTTTATCGGAGGGTGTGTCCGTTGCCGCAGACGCTTCGCCAAAGGACAGCTGATACTTCTTGCCACCAAACAAAATTCCCGTCAGCGTCTTGTTGCCAGCCTGGTCGGTGCTGATGGAGTATCCGCTCGCGGGTTCGGCCTTCTTCAACGAAAGAAGCTGCGCAGGGACTTTGGCAACCGTTCCCCTGTCGCCGGAAATGCTGACTTCAACGGTTGGTCCGCTTCCGGCCCATTCCACCTGATACTTACCGGCCGGGAGCTGCTTACTACCGACAGTAATGGTCTCGTCGGTATTCAGCGTACCCTTGTTGGAATTACCGGCGATGGCGCTGGCTGCCAGCAACAGAGAAAATGTCAGCAGTCCTGCGGTAAGTTTTGTCTTTCTCATAAGAGTCCATTTTCCTTTTGTCTTCGCCCCGCGGAAGCGAATCAAGACGATCATTCCCGCTGAGGAAAGCGTGATTTGGCCACTTTCATTTGATAAGGAAGAGGACGTCCAGGTTGCATTTCCAGCAATCAAAGAATTGCACGAATGCATTGGAAAATCGATTTAGCCAACCTGCATTTTTCCAGTAGCTTGGCGTATACTTCCTTGCAAATAGTGATACCGGGGCGAGTGTTTCTGCCGCCCACCAATCCGTTTCCAGTTCAAAAAAAGCCTCGCGCCCAGGTAATCTGTCGCGCACTCACGTCCTTTTCCTTATCTTCATTTTCAGCGTTTTTTCTTTCGCGGTATACTTTCTCATGCGCTTCAGGAATCGTTCGGCCTGCTGGCTTTTCATTGCTCTTCTGTTCGCACTGCTGCCCGCGACTGCAACCTCGCAGGAAAATCCGTGGAAAAAAGAGAACGCCGACTGGCGCGAAGCACATAGAGCAGACCTTCTCAAGCCGGACGGCTGGCTTTCTCTCGCCGGTCTGGAATGGCTCCAGTATGGAGACAATTCCGTCGGCTCCGCGCCTGACAACAAGATCCATCTTGTCTCCGGACCCGCTCACCTCGCCGTCCTTCACCTCGAAGGCGAAACCGTCAGGCTGAATCCTCCAGCCGGGGGATTCCCTCCGGATTTCCTTGTCGCCGGCACTCCTGCAAAACCACAAGCTCTGCGCGCCGAAGCAAACAAAGACAAGCTTTCTCTGCATCTCACTATCGGTACGCTCAACATGTACGTAATTCGCCGCGAAGCGCGCTTCGCCCTTCGCATCAAGGATTCTCATTCTCCCGCCATCACGGGTTTCCACGGACTCAAATGGTACGAGCCCGATATCGCTTTTCGCGTCATCGCGCGATGGATTCCCTATTCTCCCCACAAGACGATCACGCTCGCCACGCTCGTCGGCACCAGCTACGACCAACCCGTTCCTGGCGTCGCGGAATTCAAGCTCGCGGGAATGACATTTCGGCTGGAGCCCGTTCTTGAGGATCCGGCTGTCGCAAAACTTTTCTTCATTCTTCGCGATAAGACCAGCGCGACAACCACTTATGGGGCTTGCCGGTTTCTCTACACTGGCTTTCCCACCAACGGCCTCGATAAACCCGGCGAGCTTGTACTCGATTTCAATCGGCTGGAAAGCCCTCCGTGCGCCTACACTCCTTACTCAACGTGCCCGCTCCCGCCGCCGGGCAACCGTCTTCCCATCCCGCTTCCCGTCGGCGAGCGGCGATACCACAACTAACCTTCGGCCCTCTCCTGCGCGTGCTTTGAGCTCTCCGCGAACCCTTTGGAAGGGGTCTTTGTATTCGTTTTGAAATTGCGCGCTGACTATCGGAGAATAGAAGTGTTATTCGAAAAAATGGATTCAACAAACTCCAATTTGTTTCCCACCAACAACGATTCCCCCGCCCGCGAGAAGCTGCTCACCCTCCGACTCGCTCTTCTCCGCCTCCACAAGACTCTTCTCAACATGGAGCGGCGCGAATACGAACGCGAGAACGGCCACGTCACCACCGGCGAGCTTTTCCAACTGGTCATCGACCACGCGCAGTTCGCCTGGCTCCACAACATTTCCGAATTCGTGGTGCGGATCGATGAAACGCTAACCGCCAAGGAGCCTGTCACCCCGGAATACACCAGCAGCGCCATCGCTCTTGCGCGGAAAATGTTTGTTCCCACGGAATCCGGCGACGCATTCCAGAAAAAATACTTCGACGCCATCCAGCGCGACCCTGCGGTCGTCATTGACCACGCGGAACTGGCCCGCCTCTTCAACAACGAGCCTTCCGACTCGCCTACGCCGTAGTATCCATGTTCCCTGATAGACTTTCCCGGTCACTCGGAGGCCCAATGAGCGAATCCGTGGACGTAAACCTGAATAACGTCGGCGTAGGGCACAACGAAGAAGCGCGCCGATTCGAGCTGTACATCAACGGACTTCGCGCCCTGCTCACCTATCGGCTTTCTCTCGACCGCATCGTATTGCTTCACACCGAAGTGCCACAGTCGCTCGAAGGCCAGGGGCTGGCGGCAAAACTTACCCGGTTTGCGCTCGATTTCGCCCGTGAGAAGCGTCTCGGGGTTGTTCCGCTTTGCCCCTACGCCTCCAGTTTCATTCGCAAGCACAAGGAGTATCAGGATCTCGTTTCTCCCGAAGACTTGCAGAAGCTGCTGTCCCGCTGAGCCGGCGCCCCATGTCCTTGGCGCGCATTGCTCTCAAAAACTCTTCAGAGAAATTCTCTCTTCGCCCCCTTCGTCGCTCCGCCCTTCCGTCGGACACTGTCAAGCTCGCCCGCTTTCTTATTGGAAAAGTCGTCGTCCACGATCTTCCTACGGGCCGGCTGAGCGGCCGCATCGTGGAAACGGAAGCGTATCCGCCCGGCGATCCGGCCGGGCACCATTTCCGGGGCCCTACTCCGCGCATTCGCTCGATGTATCTCGCTCCCGGCCACGCCTACATTTTTTTCAATTACGGCGCGCACTTCATGCTGAATGTCGTGAGTGAGCCCGCTGGAATCGCCGCAGCGATTCTCATCCGCGCGCTCGAACCCCTCGATGGCATCGAACTCATGCAACGCCATCGCAAGACCACTCGGCTTCTTGATCTTACTCGCGGCCCCGGACGGCTTGCCGCCGCCTTTCAAATAGACCGCCGCCACGACGGTCTCGACCTTTGCGCTCCAGGCCCGCTATGGTTAGGCGAAATGAGCCAGCCTACCGGGCAAATCGGAAAAACTGTGCGCATCGGCATTACTCGCGCCGCCGATCAATTGCTTCGGTTTTATGAACGTGGTAATCCCTTCGTTAGCGGCCCGCAGCGTCTTCTTCTTCCCCACGCGACACGCAAGAAAGCGGCTCTTTCTTAGCCGCTCCCTTCTTGCTGAGCGTGCTCTCTTGCGCTTCCACGCGTTCCGCTCGTCGAGCCAGATACTTGCGAAGAACTTCCTCCAACTCCTGTGGCCGGATTGGCTTTGAGATGTAGCCATCCATTCCCGCGGCCAAACATTTCTCGCGGTCGCCTTTCATGGCGTGCGCCGTCAGCGCGACGATCGGCAAGCCCATTCCGCCAGGTTCTTCCCTCTTTCGAATCGCCGCAGTCGCTTCGAACCCGTCCATTACTGGCATCTGCACATCCATGAAAACCAGGTCAAAACTCTCCTTTTCTACCGCCTGCAGCGCTTCGAGGCCGTTCGCCGCGACCGCCACGGAGTGGCCCCTCTTTTCCAGCAGCCGGCACGCCAGTCGCTGATTCACCAGATTGTCTTCCGCCAGCAGGACGCGCAATGAACTGGAGGGTTCGCGGGCATCGTGTAGCGAGTACCGCGTGATCAGAGCGATTGCGCCTTTCTGCTGCCGCGCGCCAAGAACTCGCGCAATCGCCTCGCGCAATTCGGATTGCCGTATCGGCTTCAGCAGGTACGCGGCGACGCCCAGCTCCTGACAACGCGCCGCATCGCCGCGATGGCCGGCTGAAGTCAGCATCATGATCGTGGCCGTCGAGGAGTTTGATCCTTGCCGGATTCTTTCGATTAATTCGAACCCGTCCATTTGGGGCATGTGCATGTCCATCAAAATCAGCGCGAAGGGCGCTCCGGCCTGCTGGGCTTCGGACAATTTCTTCAGAGCTTCCTCGCCGTCTTGCGCCGAAGTCGATTTCATTTCCCAGCGGCTCAGCATTCCTTCCAGGATTCGCCGGTTCGTGCGGTTGTCGTCGACGATGAGGACTTTCACGCCGCGTAATATCTCAGGCGGGGCGATCGTCCCGACCTCGATCACCTTCGTATCGGCAATCCCGAGCCGAGTCGTGAAGTGAAACTGGCTCCCCCTTGCAAGTTCACTCTCCACCCAGATTCTTCCTCCCATCATTTCCACGAGCCTGCTCGAAATGGTCAGTCCCAGTCCAGTCCCGCCGTATTTCCTCGTGGTGGAAGAATCCGCTTGTGCAAAGGGATCGAAGATTACTTGCTGCTTCTCCCTGGGAATGCCGATCCCGGAATCCGCCACCGTTAGCCGCAACGTGAAATCATGATCATGAGTTGCTTCCATTTGAACTTTCAGCGCGACTTCGCCCTTGTCCGTGAATTTGATGGCGTTCCCGACCAGATTCATGAGGACCTGGCGCAATCTGCCGGAGTCTCCTCGCACGGTTTCGGGCACGTCGGGAGCGACTTCGCACAGCAGCTCCAGCCCCTTTTCGTCGGCTCTTATCGCCAGAGTTTTCAATGTCGTCTCCAAACAATCGCGCAGGTTGAAATCGATAGCCTCGATATCGACCTTTCCTGCTTCAATCTTGGAGAAGTCCAGAATGTCGTTGATAACCGTTAGCAAGGAGTCCGCCGACATTTTCACGGTTTCCAGGTACTCGCGTTGCTCCGGTTCAAGCTGTGTATCGAGCGCCAGATCCGTCATGCCCATCACGCCGTTCAGCGGCGTGCGGATTTCGTGGCTCATGTTGGCGAGGAATTCGCTCTTCGCGCGGCTCGCAGCCTCCGCTATTTCTTTCGCCTTCACCAAATTTGCTTCTGCTTGCTTGCGGCTCATGAATTGCCCAATCTGACCACCGAGCGCCACGCCCAGGCGAAGCACATCTTGATTCGGTTCTTGGACCTCCCCGCTGAACAACTCCAATAAGCCTCCGAGTTCAGCATTCTGATAGATGGGAATAGCCAGACAGCAACGCAGTCCACAGGCAACGGCCGCCTCTGCCCGAGTGAAATCGGCGTCCTTCCTTATATCCTCGATCCACACCGGCTGCTGGTTGACCCACACACGCCCAGGCAAGCCTCTGGCGGTAGGCAGCGATGTCTTGCGAGTTACTTCCAGAAACTCCTCGACCGATGTCCCTGCCCGCTGCCAAGCGTGCGTACATCGGAGCACGTCCGTTCCCTCATCTAATTTCCAGATGGCCGCCACTTCATGCCCCATCCCTACACAAATGACCTCCAGGATCTCCGACATAGCCTCTTCCATACTATCGGCCTCGGCCAAAAGGCGCGTCGCATCGTACGCAATCCGTTGCAGCCCCTCGGTTCGCTTCCGCTCGACGACCTCCTTCTGCAACTCCTTCGTTCGCTGCTGAACACGAACTTCGAGCTGATCCTTCGCACCCTTGAGTGCCACGTCGCGTTCCTGGATCCGCTCCAGCATCTGGTTGAAGGATCCGAAAAGCCTTCCCAATTCATCGTTGCCTGCGGGTACTGCGCGCAACGCATAGTCTTCCTTGGCAGACACTCTCTCGGCCAGGCCGGCAAGCTGCAGGATGGGTTCGGTGATTAGACCAACGAGACGGTGCGAGACGAGAACCGTCGCGAGGAAAGAAACAATCAGGACAAGAGCGGATATTTCCGTGTACTTTGCCGCTCTAGACCGCAGCTCGGAAAGGTCCGAAACGATGATAATGGAACCGACCTTTCGGCCTTCCAGAGAAATGCTCCGGCAAAGAGTCAGGGAGCCTGCTTCGAACGTCGCTCCTTCGTTCCTGCAGACGGGTGATTTGTAGCCGGCATCAGTTCCCGCGCGCCGGTATTCGGCAAAGAGTCCCCCATATTTGCCGTACAGCGTCGCGCTGACAATATTGTTTTCAGCACGAATGGTGGCCAGCCACTCCTCTGCGGACTTTCGATCATTAAAAGCCAACGAGGCTGCTGTACCCAAGCCAAGAGTGTCCGCATTGGCCGTGAGCCCACTTACCATGGACGAACGAAAGCTTGACCTCTCGTAATACTCGAATGCCAGGCAAGCGATGCTCAGACCGAGAAGACTTGTGCAGGAGATGACCATGACCAGCTTCCGCTGAATCGATGCATTAGTGAAGAACGACATCTCATGCACCCCTGACCGCCGATTCCGGTATTCGCGAGCGCCTGTGGCCGCTGGATTATTCTCAAAGAGCCTCGCCCGCAGCCACGTTTACCCGGGCTCTACACGGATTTCCTTCGCCGCCCATCTTCGAGCAAAATGCTTCGCCTGCTTGGTAGCGAGATTCTCGTTTTGGCATACGCACGCAAATCGCCATAAGGAAAAGGCTTTTGGGAACCATCTCCTTTGGAATCAATCTTTTTCTTTTTGGGAATGCAAACGGGAATCTCTCGAACCGAGCCATTGAGGCATACCCGTTCCAAATTGAAACTATTGGATAAGGTTTCAATTTGCGGGGCAGAGGAAATTCCAAGCTTGCACAACTCTCAGCCGCCGCTGGCTTCTGCAAGCCGATCGCACGCCGATCGAAAATTCTCGTACCACGTCTCGGTAAACCTGGTGATGATTTGCTCAGCGGTTTGCCCGGCAATTTTCACGCCGGAATGGACGATGTCTCCCCAGGTGTGCACCCGTGTGCCTTTTCCTGAATGCTCTTCGAAGTTAACCCACTGCGCCAGAACAACGCCGAGCGAGTGGTCGATCCACCCGACTCTGTGTGCGGGCTGACAATTCGTAATGACGTGGCTCACTACCGTTTTTACCGGCTCGAGCACTTCGATATCCAGGCGGCTTCCCGCTTCCCACGGCCGGCCTTCGCGCCAGTTTAGCTGGCCATAAATGTTTGCGAATTCACTCCAGCGCCGCCAATTCGAGAAAACCTCCCAGGCAAGCTTCCTGCTAGCCTTGGTGGTCACACAATATTGAAATCGAAACATGACTTGCTGTTTCGCACCTGTCTTTCCGTAATTTTGGGGATCCCAACAAAGGTCGTTCGGGACCTATTCTTTATACATTGTATCTTTAACGATGTAAAGGATATAATGCAGCGCGATAGTGAGTGGGAGGGTTGTCGAATGCCGCGCAAGGCTGATGCTCGTCTGGAAGGCCGCATCCTCGACGCCGCGTACGGGCTGTTGAGCGCGCGCGGCGAGCACGCCCTCACCATGCGCGCCGTTGCCAGCGCCTGCGGCACCACTACGCCGACTCTCTATGAGCGCTTTTCCAATAAGGAAGACCTTCTTTCTCTCCTGCGCCGCCGCGCCCGGCTGAATCTCTTCTCGGCGATCAAATCCTCCCGGAACCCGGAACAGGTTTGCCGCCGCGTGCTGGACTTCTTCGCGGCTCACCCCAACGATTTCCGGCTCATCTCTGAAGATTGGGCGATCGCCTTCGCACACAAGGAACACATGCCTTCTTTTGAATTCCTGAAGCAGAGTCTAAGCAATCAATTTGGCGGTCAGCCTGATGAGCACACACCCGTCGCATTGGCGCTGGTAGCACTTTTGCACGGAACGGCTACGCTTCTTCATTCCGTGGACATCCATAAGAAAATCTCGCGCGATTTTCGCAGCGCCTGCATCACCGCCTGCGAAACCTTGATCCGGGCAGCCTCTCCCAAAGCTAGCTGAGTGGTGGCCCATGGCCTTTCCATAACCGATAGGAACGAGACTCCCCCTTCCGGCCCGTTTCATGCCAAAATGTGGTCGACGAGCGCCCGGCCCCAGGCGCCTGCGAATCGCACGTCGAGACGTTCCAGCTCTGCTCTAGACGCCGCGGTGTTCCACCGGCGGTCGCGCGCCATGCTGTTGGTTGTGTCCCCAACGGCCGGGCCCGACGGGAATTCCCAGTTGGAGGTTCGCCATGAGCGAATTCTGGAGACAGTGCGAAGGTCAGGTCATCGATAATCGATTCCGGCTGCGTCACTACTTAGGCGGAACGGAGGATTCCGCCGTTTTCCTCACCCAGCTTGCCGAGCCGCAGTCTAAAAAAGCCGCCATCAAATTCATCCCCGCCGGCCCGAACGCGGATCTCCAAATCTCGCTCTGGCGGCGCATCATGCAGCTTGTTCATCCCAATCTGCTGCGCATTTACGACATCGGCCGGTGCCGTATCGAAAACCGAGATCGCCTCTACGTCGTGATGGAATATGCCGAAGAAGACCTCTCCCAGATTCTTCCGCAGCGCGCCCTCACGGGATCCGAGGCTCGCGAAATGCTCGGACCCGTGCTGGATGCTCTTGTTTACCTCCATAGTTTTGGTTACGTTCATTCCCGGATTAAGCCCTCCAACATTCTGGCCACTGCCGATCAGCTCAAGCTTTCCAGCGACACTCTCTTTCCCATTGGCGAGTCCCGAAAGTTATCTCGCAAATTCGACGCTCACGACGCTCCCGAAACAGCCACTTCGCCGCTGTCCGCAGCTGTGGACGTCTGGTCGCTGGGCATGACTTTGGTCGAAACGCTCACACAGCGCCCATGCGCATTGCAACCGGGGAGCCAGGCTGATCCGATTGTTCCGGATACGCTTCCTCAGCCGTTTCTCGACGTCGCGCGGCATGCCCTCCGCCGCGATCCCCGGCGCCGATGGACTGTTGCCGAAATTGCAGCGCGCCTCAACCCGGTAGCCGCCGCTGCCGCCGCCGGACAATCCGTTTCGCCTCTGGCGGTTCCCCTGTCCACAGTTCCGGCGGTCCCCGTGGCGAAGTTGCAAGTTCCTAAGTTCGAAGCAGCGTTGCAAAAGGCGCGATCAGAGGTGCCGCGTCCTCAGGTCCCAGACACGCCGAGGCAAGGGTTGGAACTTCCCAATTACGTCGTTCCCGCTGCTGCCGCGTTTCTTGTTATCGTCGCGGTCGTGGCGATCCCGAAGATCCTTGGCCATCGCTCCGATTCCTCGTCGTCCGCCGCAACGGCAGCCGTGCAACCCGCGGCACGACCGGATTCTGTCGAAAAGCCCACGCGCCGGGAAACCCCTCCGGCTCCGAAGCCGTCCGCGCCCGCTGCGGTGCAAAACTCGCTGAAAGCGGCCGCGGAGAAGAAGCGTACGGCAGAACCTCGGAGTTCAGCGGTCATTACGCCGACGCCGACATCTGCAACGGTGCGGACAGATACATTCCCATCGGCAAACGCACCGAGCCATTCTGGGTCATCTTCCGCACGTGCTGAAGTCCTCGAGCAGGTTTTGCCCGACGCCTCTGAGAACGCGCTCGCTACTATTCATGGAGTCGTCCGCGTCGGCGTGCGCGTTCAGGTCGATCCCACAGGCAATGTAGCTGAGGCCAGGCTCGATTCTCCTGGGCCCAGCAAGTATTTCGCCGGCCTCGCCTTGAAGGCGGCCCGCCGCTGGCAATTCACTTCACCCGAGGTCGGCGGTCATAGTGTTCCCAGCGAATGGCTCATTCGCTTTCATTTCACGCCGTCGGGCCCCAAGGCCATTCCAACGCAAACCGCGCCATAGCGTTCGCCAAAACCCACAGTTCGCGTGGAATGCTTTTCTGGTTCTTGCTCAACAAGTATGACCATGGTATAATGACCATAGTTATATAGGAGTTTCAACATGAAAAAGATGGCAGCGGGCACCTTCAAGGCAAATTGTCTTGCCGTCATGGACGAGGTTCAGGCTAAGCGCGAGACAGTGGTAATCACTAAGCGCGGCAAGCCGGTGGCAAAGCTTGTCCCGGTCGAGCCACAAGGCGATGATATTTTCGGTTTTCTTCGTGGGAAGGTTACGATTACTCGCGATGTCGTCTCCCCCGCGTTGTCGGGGCGCGAATGGGGCAATCTCGAGTGATTTTGCTCGACACACATGCTGTGCTTTGGTTGACGACGGATCCCGCCAAGCTGTTGAGCAAAGCCAAGTCGGCCATCGAAGATGCACGCAAGAGTGGGGGCGGTTTGGCAATTTCGGACATCACTCTCCTGGAGTTAGCGACGCTCGCAAGTAAGGGCCGGATTCGCCTTGGTATCAGCCTTGAATCCTTCCTGCAGGAAGTCGAGACCCGGTTTGTGGTTCTGCCAATGAGCAGCCGCGCGTGCGCGCGCGCCATGGGACTGCCAGCGGCTTATCCCAAAGATCCTGCGGATCGCATTATCGGAGCCACCGCGCTGATCGAGGGGCTCCCTCTGATTACCGCGGACCGTGAGATCCTTCGCTCCAAAGTGGTTAACACGGTCTGGTGAGAAGACCATTAAATTGCAGCCCTTGAGCACGATGTGTAAACCCTTCGATTCGCCTCAAAGAAAAAACAGAAGACTTAACTAAAAGAGAAGGCCGAGAACACAGAAAGATTTCCGGGGGATGTACACCAAGGGGCGCGTCGCTTGCAATGAGGGGCGGGGCCATCTACGCTACTGGCGGCGAGGAAATGAAGAGTTCTTCATGGCTGATGTCCAACCGGAACTGATTGCGCTGGGATTCATCTGGTACGTTGCGTTTCTATTTTCCACCACTTGTCATGAAGCGGCGCACGCCCTGGCCGCGAAAATCGGCGGGGACGACACGGCGTTCGCGGGCGGGCAGGTGTCCCTCAACCCCGTGCCGCACATCCAGCGCGAACCGTGGGGCATGGTGGTTATTCCGATCCTCTCGCTGATCATGACCGGCAATCTTTTTGGCTGGGCTAGTGCACCGTACGATCCCATGTGGGAGCGGCGGCATCCTCGCCGGGCGGCGTGGATGGCGCTGGCCGGACCGGTAACGAACTACGCTCTGATGGTGATCGCAGCCGTGGCCCTGCGACTGGGGTGGTCCCACGGCTGGCTGCACGAGGACCCTTCAACCGGCAATCCGGACTTCCCGAGCAGCGTGCTGGGGGCTTTCTTTTCGCTCAACCTGCTTCTGGGCACCTTCAATTTGCTGCCGGTTCCTCCACTGGATGGCAGCACGGCCATCATGTTGTTCATGGGTGAGACACGCTCGCAGCGTTATCTGGATTGGCTGCGGGGAAACAGTTACGCCATGGTCGGCCTGCTGCTGGGGATATTCGCGTTTCGTTATATCTACGGCCCGATCAAAGCCGTGGCCACGTATTATCTGTTGCGAAGCCAATTCTAATGCGATAGTTGAAGGAAGACGTGTGGCGCGTCCTGCTGCCCCAGTTGTAAACATTCAGCGGGGAGTTGTCCCGCCCGCGCACAGTTTCAGAAAGTTCGAACTCGACTAAACACTCTCCTTTCATTTACTTGGCCAAAATCTGTTGGCAGGATATCTGCAATTTCCTCTTGCGGAGGTTCCCTGTGCTGTTGACCGAACAACGTCTGATTTGCAATTCCTATCCCGTCGAGGTCTCCGGATGGGATATCTCCCACATGTTTTTCGTAGAGAAGTCGGAGCTCGAATGGAAGGAAGAGAGCGGCAAGTACCTTACCCTCAGCCGTTCCCTTTCTCCAGGGTCGATGATTTTTTTGCGACTTCTGCAACCCACTTCCCCCGAACGTCCCCTTTCCGTGGCCTACCGAGCTCAGCCCATAGGAGTCACTCTGAACGGACAGCAAAAGTTCAGCCTCCAGCAGGTCCAGCCGAACTGCGATTTGATCGATAAAGAAAAATAGGCTGAGAGAAGAAGGCGAACGGTAAACTCCAAGCCTCGAAGGAGGCGCCGGAGTCCAAGGGAGGAGTGTGTGTACTTCGTGCTGAATTCGGCTGCCACTGTTCCGGAATGGGAAGAGAGGAACCGATTGTGGACCGAAGTGGATTGACGGGAAGAAACTCGATTCACAGGCCAGCTCAAATAGGAAATCCGTACTCCGCCAGAAACGATAATCGCCCGCCATAAAGCGATAACTGCAATAGTTTCAACGGAGTAACAAACTCGAAGCATCTCTAAGAACCGGACCAGCCGTGCGGGCGGAAGACAAGGAAGTGGCACTTGGGATGCCATGTCAAAAGGCATTGTGGGATTGGCTTCGTCAAGAACGGCTGAAATTGTAGCTCCGAAATCGTCGTTGACACCGTGCATCCTGGATGATGATCCGGCGCAGCTGGAAATGCTGTCGGCTGTGATTGCGGACCTGGGGTATGAGGCCGTTCCTACCTCCAACCCTGAAGAAGCGCTGAAGCTGGTGAAGAGTGGCCATTGCCGAATGGTGCTGGCGGATGTGCATATGCCTGGAATGGACGGATACGAGTTCCTGGATCTTGTTTCCCGGAGCGATCCCGGAGTGCATGTGATTCTGATGTCGGGAGTTTACACGCTGGATTCGGCGCTGGAAGCAATCCGGCGGGGAGCATCGGATTTCATGCCGAAGCCCATCGACAGGTCGCGGTTGAAGAAATCGCTGGACGACGTTGCCGCACTGTATGACCAGAGAAGGCGAGTGAGGGCGCTGGAAGAGCAGTTGCTAAAGGACCTGGAATTTCACGGCATCGTGGGGAAAGGCCCAGCGATGCTGGAAGTATTTGATTTTGCTCGAAAGGTCGCCCGCCACTATACCAATGTCCTGCTGGTGGGACCGACGGGAACGGGCAAAGAGCTGGTCGCCAGAGCCATCCACCAGATCAGCCCGGCGAGCCAGCAGAAGCTGGCAGTGTGCAACTGTTCCGCAATGGTGGACACACTGTTGGACAGCCAGCTCTTCGGGCACGTGCGCGGGGCATTTACCGGGGCCACGGACACGCGGCCGGGCTTGTTCGAGTATGCCAACGGCGGAACCGTGTTCCTGGACGAAGTGGGAGAAACTTCCGTGCCGATGCAAGCGAAGCTGTTGCGCGTGATTCAGAACCGCGAGATTCAGCGAGTCGGGTCGCCCGAAGTACGGCACATCAACGTTAGGCTGATCGCCGCTACAAACCGGGATTTGCGCGCGGAGGTGCTGGCGGGACGCTTTCGCGAAGATCTGTTTTACAGGTTGAGCTCCATACAGATCCGCATTCCCTCGCTGACCGAGCGGCTGGAAGATATACCACTGCTGGTGCAGTTTTTCCTGAAGAAATACAACGCCGCTTATGGAAAGAATATTCTCGGGCTGACGCGGCGGGCGCAGACCGTATTGCTGGGACACGGCTGGCCGGGCAATGTGCGCGAACTGGAGAATGTCATCTCCAGCTCGTGCATCACGGCAACGGGAGACTTCATCGATCTGGCGGACTTGCCGGAACAACTGCAACACCGCCAGAAGGGTTCGCGGGAGGGCGACGACTGGAAACCGCTGTCGCTCGAAGAGGTGCGCAAAGTGCACATCCAGCGCGTGCTCGAGATGTGTCAGGGAAACCGGCTGAGAGCCGCGCAATTCCTGGGAATCGGGCGCACCAGTTTGTACCGCTACCTGAAACGCGATGGCTTGGAGATCAGAAAAGAAAAAACCGGTGGCGCCGCAGCTTGAGACCAGGCGTGAGTTGAAAAACGCTCGTAAGATGCTTGAGCCGATTCGTTTGCAGACCCCGGCTGTTCCAACCTGAACCAGTTTCCCGCCCTGAAGCAAGCTGCAACATGCAGCAATTTCAAGCTATTGAAAATGCGTGGATTGCGCCGACACTTCTTTGGCATTCGCCCTGCTGCTAACATCTCGGGCGGTAAAAATGGATTGAAGAACCCCAAAATTTTCCGCTCTGACTGATTGATGGTAACTCAGAATCCCCGGAGATTCAGGCTCATCAAGGGCAGCGCGGCCACGATTTGCCAAACGGTTCCTACCGACGGTAGTTCCACAACCTAACCCCAGCAGCCCGCCAGAAACTCCTGGAGCGCCGCGTAACCTGACACGGAGCGCGGCGCTCATTCCTCAAACCAAAGAACCTTTCGTCCTTCAGCATTGTTTCGTTCTTGCCCCGACGCACCTGCTCGGATTCACAGTGGATTTACCAGTGCTTCGAATCGCCCTGCTCACGCATGAAGGACAGATGGTGTGGTATGCTGCAAATTCCCGTTTCGCCAATCAGAAATAGTAAAGGCGGCCGCCACGCGGCCGCGTAAGACAAGGAGAGAAAAAAGATGAGAACCAAGTCCCTGGCAGGCGCGCTGTTCGCGTTGCTGTTGATGGTGGGAGCAGTAGCGGCATCAGCACAAGAAGTGACGCAAGCGGAGAAGGACAAGGCGCTGCAGTATCTGGAAACGACGAAGAAGAATGTTCTTGAGTCGACGAAGAGCCTCTCAGAAGCGCAGTGGAATTTCAAGCCGGCACCGGACCGCTGGTCGGTTGCCCAGGTGATGGAGCACATTGCCGCTGCGGAGGATTTTATCCTTGGAATGGTGAAGGAAAAGGTCATGATGGCGCCGGCCGGAGAGCCGGGGCGCGACGTCAAGAAAACCGACGAAGGAGTGCTGGCGATGATTCCCGACCGCACGAACAAGGTGCAGGCGCCGGAACCCCTGGTGCCGACAAACCGTTTCGGATCCCCGGAAGGCTCAGTCAAGCATTTTGTGGAGAGCCGCGCGACGACGGAAGACTTTCTCAAGAGCGCTACGGGTTTGCGCGACCATGTGACAGACAGTCCGATGGGCAAGCTGGATGGGTACGAGTTTGTTCTGCTCATCGCGGCGCACAGTGAACGGCACACCAAGCAGATCAATGAAGTGAAGGCCGATCCGAACTTTCCGAAGAAATAAAAAGGATAAAGGTTAACGCAGAGGCACAGACGCCGCGCTGGGACATGTTGGAATGTCCCTTCGCGGCGCATTCTATTTTTGTCGAGCGTTCACGACTTTGCCGATGCTTCGAGGGGACGGACGCGGTACCGACAAGGAGAGTGCCCAGTGCGCGACTGCGAGTTGGACTTGAGTTGCCGA
>DASQYT010000175.1:0-10605 GCA_035639075.1 Candidatus Elarobacter sp. | reverse complement strand
AAAATCCTCACCGTTGTCGTTTCGCGCGCGGAAAGCGAGGCAGCGTTGGCGGGTTCGATTCCCAAGGCCAAATACGATACTCTCGAGACAGATTTTGGCATTCGAAGACGCCAAGGCGCAGAGAACATTTCCGACAAAGCCGACAAGAAAAACGCAACGCGCGCGGTAGTGCGCAAGGCCGCGCTGCTGCCTTTCGTCTTCGTAATGTTTGCCTACGCCACGGGCGGGCCGTTCGGACTGGAAGACATGGTCACGACGAGCGGGCCCGGGCTGACACTGCTTTATCACCTGTTGATTCCGTTCTTCTGGTGCATTCCTGTTTCGCTTGTTGCGGCGGAATTAACGACGGCGATTCCCGTCGAAGGCGGATTTTACCGCTGGGTGCGCGCGGCGTTCGGCGACTTCTGGGGATTCCTGGCGGGATGGTGGAACTGGAGCGCCTCGTTCCTGCTGGCGGCCGCATATGCGGTGCTGACGACGGACTACCTGAGTTTTTATTTCCCGGCAATTGTGGGATGGAAGCACCACCTGGTGAGCGTGATCATCATCGCTACGATTGCGTGGATCAACGCGCGCGGGATTCAGATGGTCGGCGCGGTCTCCACGGTGCTGGAACTTTTCGTATTGCTGGTGATCGCCACGCTGTGCGCCATCGCGGCGGCCAAGTGGCATCACAATCCGTTTGTGCCGCTGGTGCCGCCGCACGTTCCGCCGTTCCAAGTCTTCGGCGCGGGACTGGCGCTCGGTTTGTGGCTTTACTCTGGCTACGAACAAGTGTCCAGCGTGGCAGAAGAAGTGGAAAGCCCGCAGCGGAGTTATCCGCGGGCCTTGGCGATTGTGGTGCCGCTTTCGATGGCCACGTATTTCCTGCCAACGATGTTTTCGCTGGCCGCGCTCGGCGACTGGCAGAGGTGGCACACCGGATATTTTTCCGGCGCAGCGGCGTTGATTGGCGGGCCGCGGCTGGGCTTTGCGATGTCCATCGCGGCGATGATCACCAATCTTTCGCTGCTGAACGCCACGGTGCTGACCAGCACGCGTATGCCGTCGACGATGGCGGAGGACGGCTACTTGCCGGCGGCGTTTTCCGCGCGGCACCCGCGCTACGGAACGCCGTGGATCGCCATCATTGTCTCCTCGATCATTTACGCGCTGCTGGCGCGGAAAACGATGGTGCAGCTCTTGACCGTGTACGTGTGGCTGCGCATCGGGGTAACCGTGCTGACGGTGCTGGCATCGTGGCGATTGCGCAAGACGCAGCGGGATTTGCCGCGGCCGTTCCGCATTCCGTGGGGGCGGGCTGGGCTGATTTACGTGGTGGCCGCGCCGCTGGCGATGAGCGTGGTCGCGCTCGTGGCCAGTGATCCTTTTGCCCGGAAGTGGGGTCCGGTACCAGTGCTGGTCGGCCCGGTGATGTATTTTGTGTTTCGGAAATTACAGGCAGGAAAAGCCGACGCCGGCCCGCAACCTATGTGAAGAAATCGAGGATTTTGTACCAAGCGCCGGCGAGGGGAAGCGCCCAGGTGTTACCGCTGCGCAGCCCAAGAGGAGCAGCAGGAAACTTGATACCGTCGAAAGGGATGTCGTTGAGTTCGCCGCAAATAATGCCGGCGAGCTTTGCGCCGAACCAGGTTGCGGCGGCAACGCCGTGCCCAGCGAAGCCCGCGGCAAAATACATACCGTCGATTTGTCCCGCGTGTGGCATAACGTCGATAGTGAAATCGAGAGTGCCGCCCCAAACGAATTCAACTTTTACGCCGCGGAGTCGCGGGTACACGGCGATCATGCCGCGCCGGAGGATTTCGGCGCTGCGTCGCACGGTGTTTTCAGTCTCCGGAAAAAAGGCGGCGCGGCCTCCGAAAAGCATGCGATTGTCCGGCGTGAGCCGGTAGTAATAGAGAAAATGTTTGGAGTCGTAGATCATGCGATTGCGCGGGCTGAGTTCGCGGGCGAGGTCCGCTGGAAGAATTTCCGTGGCGATGATGTAGGAACCGATGGGAATGATTTTCTTTCGCAGCACGGGAGTAGCTTCGGTTGTGTATGCGCCGCTGGCAAGAATCACTTCGCGCGCCGTGATAGCGCCTTTTGAAGTTTGCAGGCGAAATTTGGGCCCGCCGCTGTTTTTCTCCGGCTCAACGGATGTAACGCGCGTACGATCGTAAAGGCTTGCGCCAGCATGGTGCGCGGCACGCGCGAGTCCGGCAACGTAGCGCGCGGGGTTCAGACCGGCGCTGGTTTCGTCGACCATTCCGCCGCAATAAATGTCCGAGCCGATTTCGCCGCGCAGCTCGCTTTTCGGGACAATGCGCAATTCATGATTGAATTCGCGCTTTATCAATGTAGCAGACTCTTCGTAACCATCGAAGTGCGCCTGCTTGCAGGCCACTTCTAGGTGGCCGCAACGCGAAAAATTGCAGTCGATATTTTCTTCGCGGACAACGTGTTCGACACAATCAATCGATTCGAGAGACGCGGCGTACATTTTTCGAACGGCTTCCCTCCCGTAGCGCTTGACGAGCTTCGGGACCGGCAGCTTCATTCCGGTAAGAACCATGCCGCCGTTGCGCGAACTGGCGCCCCAGCCGAGTGTTTCCGCTTCGAACACCGCAACCTTGACGCCTCGTTTCGCGAGCGTGAGCGCAGCGGAGAGGCCGCAGTAACCGCCTCCGACAACGGCGACGTCAACGGCATCGGGGAAATCGGGAGAGGCGGCTACTGCCGGCGAATGTGCGGTGGTCGCCCAGAAATTTTTCTCTTGGATGGGCATGGATGAATCGGCGCGGAGAGATTCTAGCATTGGCCGCAGGCTGAAAAACAATTGCGGGATCAGCGCACAAAAAAAAGGGACGGCAGAAAGCGTTAGCGCATCTGCCATCTCTTTGCGCGAGATTGTTTCAAGAGAAAAAACGCGGCGCCGTTTATTCTTCGTCGCCGTCGAGGCCGTCGACAGGCGTGATCGTGCCGAAGAGGCCGTCCTGTTCGCCGTTAATGCCGGCAGTGAAGAACAAAGTGTTCGCTGGCCCGGCGTTTGCGTCGTTGCCGAAGGTGAGAGACCAAAGCCCATCGATGGTCAGGACGGAATCGTCGGGATTCTTCACGAAGCCGATGAATTTGTACGTGAAGCCGTTGAAGGCGGCAATCTTGCCGCTGCCGAAATTGCCTACGAGAATGGCGTTGCTGAACTCGCCGAAATCGCGCGTGGTCCAGACAACTCCCCACGGCGAATTGAACCAGGGACCATGCTGGAGGTGGCCGATGTTCCGGCCGGAGGGTGTGAAGAGCTCGACGAAGCCGAGGCCGTCACCGGCAACGTCATCGTGGCGGGCGGCGTCCTGCTTCGCGTAAGTGACGAAGAGCGTGCCGCCGATATTCTGAATGTTGAAGGGCGCGAAGCCGTGCGGAATTTCCTCGGCATTGAAGGCATCTTCACCGAGATTCACGCGCTTGAACGTGGTGTTATAAACTTCGATTCTCGCACCACGGAAGTTCGTGACGTAAAGAAATTTGTGGCCATTGATTTCTCCGGAGGTTGCGCCTTTGTAGACGGCACCGTTGGGACCGCCTTTTTCTGAATTGTCGACTTCGAGAACAGCGTCGATCGAAGGCGGCGTGGCACCCGCGGCGAGGTTGGCGCCCGGGTTCCAGCCGGAAATGGTGCCATCTTCCGTGGCGAAGATGAACGCGGCAGGCAAGCCAGCGGGCGTACCCTTGTCGAGTGGAAAATCAGTGGAGCTGCCGTTAAAGACGACGCCCGTGGGAGTGGATGGCGTGCCGGGAGCAAATCCAGGAGGCGGAACGATAACGAAATTTCCTGGAACGCCGCCAGCTTCCGTGAAAATGTTGATGGCATTTCCCGTGCCGCCGTAGAGGCTAGAGGTGCCGGAATTGTTGTTGCCGATCCAGAAGGGACTGCCAGGACGAGTGGGCGTGGTGGACGAGCGAGTGAGCCCCCAGGGATTCTTCAGGTTAGGGTCCATAACCGGCGCCATGCCTTGAACGTCAGAGACGAGGTTCGTTTGTTTGTAATGTTGCGCTTGCGTTACAGCGGGGAGTAGAAAAAGCGAAAGAGCAAAAATGGACAAAGACTTCCTTGCGGAAAGCATTTGAGAATCCTTCCAAAGTGAGATTTTCGACGCGAAACACGTCCCATGCGTTTGCAGACGGACATCTCCTGGCCGGACTCGCGACACTGTAGTGCAAATCAGATTCCAAGCAGGATGGTGAAGAGATAAATTGCTCCGCGATTGAGAACATGGAACTTGCGCATTTCGAATGGCAAACGCGCGGAGGCCAGCTCCAAAAACTAGAATCCACGCACTAGTCTGAATACCAAAGTCGGAAGGTATTTATTCCATGATACGAACAGATGACGAAGAGGGATTCTGTGCCGGATTATCCGCGGAAGGACTGCTCGCCGGTTCGCGCATGCTGGAAACGGCCGACTGGGCAAGACGGACCTGCTGCTGGATTTCGTAGGCGAGGCGACGCTCCTGGGGCGAGAGAGAAGGATTGTCAGCAAGCAATCCGGAGTAGCCGAAGATGGCGGTAAGAGGATTGTTGATCTCGTGAGCGGCACCCGAGGATAGACGGCCAAGGGCCGCGAGCTTCTGCGAAAGCGCGATGCGCTCCTGAACGGATTTCAAACTCTCGTACGAGGATTCCGTGAGCCTAACCAGGCGCTGAAGTTCGCGTTCAAGAATAAAGAGCCTAAGGAAGCCCAGCGCGCCGAGGAAAAACATAGCGCCGAGGATCAGACGCAGGCGGAATGTGATTACCACTCCGGGGTCGGAGTCTTCGAGATAACCGTATATCGCGAGCAATGGCAAGGAAACAATTGCGATCATGCTCAGGCGCGCGGTCCATAATCCCTGACGATCGGATTCTACCGGCGCTAAGTCGGAAGAAGGCTCGAGATTCGAACCAATGGCAAAAGCGTAGATGATCCAGAGGGCACCCAGGCTAGGGGGCACATCATAGATACTTCCTGAATAGTATTTGCCGGCCGCCAAGGCAAGGCCCTGAATAAGGTTTGCAAGGGCAAAAACCATGTTGCCCAGGCAAGCATGGCGGTAAAACCTGCGCCAGGGTCCTGTCGTCCTTCGCCAAAGCACAAGCAAAACGAGGACGACCGACGATTGCTCGGCCAGAACCAAGAAATAGTTGGCGCGATTATACGAAGCGAAATTGTTGACCACGGTGAGCCACGGCACGACAAAGTAGCAATAGAGGCATAGCCACCACGAAAGCAAAAAGGCGAAATCAATACGCCGGAAACGCAGATCACTGGCGGCGGATTCCGAATGGGGACGAAAAGCAAGGGCCGCGAGCATGAGGGCCGGCATCAAGAAGAAAAAACCATCGCCGATCAGTGGATTTGCGGCCGGTTTCTTAAGTAAGACTTCGGAGTAAGACCAATAGGAATAGGAAGAAAAAAGGAAGATAAAAGCGGCGGTGTTCAGAAGCCAGAACATGCGCGCGGGGCCAGTGGAAGCGCGAGAATTTAGTCCGCAGAGAATGAGCAGGATCCCGGTGAGGATCAGCGACGCGATGTCGCCTATGACCGTAGCGGCATAACTTTCCTTCAGAGCAAAGGCGGCCAGTGTCTGAGCGACAGTGGTTATGATGGCCACTTTGAGGCAAATGGATTGTGTCCGCGCGAACAAAGTTAGCTTTCCTCCGCGGGAGCAAGATTCGGCAGGCTGATGCGAGAGGCTCCTTCCCTTGCGGCGGGAAGGCTGACAGTAAAGACGGCGCCGCCCCCCACTCGATCGCGACAAGAAATATCGCCGCCGTGTTGGCGGACAATGCCGTAGCAAGTGCTCAAGCCAAGGCCGACGCCCTTGCCTACACCCTTAGTGGTGTAGAAAGGATCGAAGACGTGTTCCGGCTCCAACAATCCGCCTCCACTGTCCGCGAATTCGACTTCGATCTGCTGGTGCACGACGCGCAAGGTGATGACAAGAGAACCCGAACCCTTTTCTTCCACGGCATCGACGCCATTGCCGATGATCTGAAGAAAGACCTGGAGAATGCGGCTGGAATCAGCCGCAACGCTGGGAATCTCGCCTTCTAATTTGATTTCCAATTGAACGCAAGGGTTTTGTCCCACGCGGGTCAAGCCGACGGCAGCTGAGAGCAGCTGGCGCAGATCGACACTGGTAATTTCCAGCGGTGATTCGCAGGCGAAACTAAGCATGTTATTGAGCAGCGCGTCCGTGCGGTGGGCTTGGCTCACTAATTTTTCCACCATCCCACGCGTGGGAGAGCCGACCACGGCATCTCTTATCAAAGTCGAAGAAGCGTTGAGCGTGGCAGCCACGGCTTTCTTGACTACATTGGCGACGCGGGCCACAACCTGACCAAGCGAGGCGAGCTTTTCGACCTGGAGCATTCGTTGGCGCGTATTCGAGAGGCTGGCACAGGCAAGATTAGCCTCACGGAGCGAGCGAATCAGGTCGGAGCTCAAGAGATCCTGTTTGAGAGAAAGAAGTGCAGTCAGAATCAGCATAGCGAGGAACGTAGCCAGGACGCGGAAGCGTCCAATGTTGTCAGAGAGACCGGTGGAACCAAGCAAGGCAAACCCCATGAGAGGAGTGGAGAGCGTAGCCAGCATGGCGATGCGAGCCGGCAACAGAACCACGGCCCGCGAAGATTTGGAATGAACGCCGGTGAGCGGAGATGGAGCGGAACGCACGGGGAGATTGCCACCCAGAATTGCGAAGTAGGCGATTCCGGCGACGGAGGTCAATAGTGGGAGATCGTAGAGGCTTCCGGAATAGTACTTGCCCTCGTCGATGGCGACGTTGGCGATCATGGAGGACAGAGTGTAGAGGGCGAAAGACGCCCAATAGAGGCGATAGAGATTCCGCCACGCGCCTTGTGCTCGCAAGGCCACAATTCCGAGGACGGAAACGAAAATGATATGCCCAAGGGCATCTATGGTATTGAAATGGAAACTATAAACACCATCCTCGTTCACAACGAACCTGTAGGGAATGACCCACATGGCATAGCAATAAAACCAGTAGACCAGCAGAAACGAAAAGTCTAGAAAACCAAGAATGCGAAAACGACGGGTGAGCTGGGACTGAGGCTCAATGGCAAGCGCCGCAACGAGCGGCACGAGCTTGAGGAAAAGCAAGGTGTCGCCAACAGGCGTCTGAGGCGCCGATACGCGGAGAACTATTTCATACTCCGTCCACTGGGCGACACCGAAGATCCAAAAGGCGATGCCCGCAGATGAAAACAACCAGAAAATGCGGGCGGCGCCGTGGCTCGCGAAAGCGTTTCGAATCATGAAGGTAGCCGCGACCAAAAGAAAACCGAGTTCCGCCAAATCACCAAATGCAGAAAGGGCAAAACCCCGCTTGCCCCAATGCGCCACGCAAAAGGCGATCAACAGAACAATGGAAAATAAGACCGGGCAGAGGCGAGGCCAAGGAGCCATGCCTCGGCCGTCGATGCGCTGTTCAATTTTTTCTGATGATGGCAAAGTCTTCTATCTCGGCTCAAGAACTTAGCTTCGGAGCCCGGGTGACCTGGCCGTGCTCTCCTGATGCGTGAAGAGAATGAGGAAGAGAGGGCGCCGACAGTTTGTGCCGGCGGGCAACGGTTACTTCTATTATCGGAGGAATTCTGTGAGGTGGCGCAAGTTTATCGGGTGAGGACTACGATTAGTACAGAGACAAAGGCGGAACTCTCGCGCCGAAAAACACTGAGATTCGGAAAAAAGCCGAGAAGAACCTAGCGAAGAGTGTCCCCCTGGGCTCGGCGAAGGACGATGAGGCTGATCTCGGGAGGGACGCCGAGGCGGACGGGGGCGCCGACCGTGCCCAAGCCGCGATTCACATAGAGATGGGCAACGGGAGACAAGTGAGAGTCAAGGAGCGACGGACTGGACGTCTGGGAGGCGGAAGCGTTCGCAGCAGCACGATCAGTGGCAGCTGGCGAAAAAAGCGGACGCTGGTAAAGGCCGGCAATGTAATCGGTGATAAAGCGGGCGGGACTAAGGCGGTGATCGAGAATTTCGACCTGAATCTGTCCGCCGTGGGTGTGACCGGCGAGGGAAAGCTCGATGCCGAGTTCGGCGGCGCGATTGAAAGAGTTCGGATTGTGCGAAAGGAGAATGTTGGGCATGTCGCGGCGAACGAGTGGCTCGACATTCGAAAGGGTCTGCTGTCTCTGGCCGTTGCGCATGCGTTCACGCTGGTAATCGACCCCGATGAGGTTGAACTTGGCGCCCTTGAAAGTGATTAGCGCGTTTTCCTGGCGCAGCAGCTTCATGCCCGCCTGGGAGTAGCGATAAGCGGCTTCGTCTTCGGCGCGCGCGTATATTTCGTGGTTGCCGTTGCATCCCCAGGTACCGAGCGGAGCGTACAGACGGCGAACCTCGTCGACGCAATCGGCAATCGAATCGCCACTTCCGGTGATGAGATCGCCGGTGACGACGGCGAGGTCGGCGCCGAGACCATTCGCCATATCCACGGCGCGGCGCACCTGCGCGGTAGACATATAGCCGCTAAGGTGAATATCGCTGATTTGCACGATCTGCATGCCGTCGAGAGCGGACGGAAGATTGGGGACAGGTATCTCAATGTGACGGACCTGGTAGTTCAGGCGCTCGGCAGCGAAACCATACACGGCGCCAAGAAAAGGAGCGGCCCCGGCGGCAGCAGTGGCGGCGCGAAAAAAGTAGCGGCGGCCGGGATCGGCAACGGTCTCAGCAGCGGCCGAAGCGGACTCTGCAGCGAGTGGATTGGGAGTAGATTTCTTGGCAGTTGCGGGGTGCAGCCATCGCCAGAGGCGTTCCAACCCGTGGACCGCCTTGACCGCGATATAGGCGAAGAGCGCGCTGAAAAACCAGAGACCACCGATAACCGTCACCATGGAACTGTGCCGCGTGAAGGATGCGCGCCCGAACACCAAACCTTGAGCCGTAGTAACGATTACGAGCAGGAGCAGAACGATATAGGCCAACCGGGGAGTGATTCGGAGCGCCGTCCGGCCCCAATGCGAGGTCACACGCCAGAGGGAGCGGTACCAGAAGCGCTGCGAAAGATACAGCAGCGTCAGGATACTTAAACCGATGGCAATGCGCAGAAACTGAAAGCCCCAATTCACTGTAATGGCGCCCCTAGTCGCAAAATATGAGTTTAGCATGCGAAGGTTGGGAATTTTGCATGACGAAGACGGCTTTACTGCGTAAGATGAACCCCCCGCGGGGGCCAGGTATGTTTGGGAGAGTCGATGCTGGTTAAAGGAAACTCCTGGCTTGGCGGCGCGTCTGAAGGAATGAACGTCCGGCTTTTGGGCGTAACGGAGGGAAGGGAAAATGAAGAAACTCAAGTGGGTGGCAGGTCTAGCCTTGGCCATGGGGTTGGCGGTGTTGCCGGCATTGGCACAGGATGCGGCAAAGAAGGCACCGCCGAAACCGGCGCCGAGTCCTTCGCAGGCGGTGCTGGAGCAGTGGAACGAAATCGGGCGGAAATTGATCACCATTGCGGAGGATTTGCCGGAAGATAAGTACGATTACAAACCGAATCCGGATTCGAGGACGTTTCGCGGGGTGCTGCTGCATGTCACCGCGTCGATGTATTACTTTACGGACACCGCGCAAGGAAAAAAACCTCGGTATCCGGACGATCCCAAGCCAGCCGACTTGAAGATTAACAGTAAGGCCGACCTGGTGACGTTCGTAAAACAGTGTGTGAGCGACGGTGCCGACGTGATCAAGGCAAAGGGCGACAAGGGACTGAATGAGGCGGTGAATGACGGCGGGCCCCACTTGGACCGGCTGTATGAGTTGGCTTACGGGTTGATCGAACACTCTGGAGAACACTACGGCAACCTGGTGGTGTATTACCGGGCCAACGGGATGGTGCCGCCGGAGTCCAGGCCGAAGAAATAAGGAGGTTAAGGAAGGAAAGGACGTAAAGGAAGTAAAGGAAAAAAGATGAGGTGCCGAATTTGGCGGGCGCGGTGTGACAGCATTGCGCCTGCTTTTTTTTGCTTGCCGTGAAACTTAAACGCGCCTCTCCAAGTTGGGCGATCAAAATGGGCTAGGAAGTGGCGGCTCCGGCGACGCCGTTTCTTAAGAGGGCGATGAGTTGCGCGGGATCGCTAGTTGGAGGCAGACACGTTTGGCCGAAGCAAACGACGGCGAGTGGTTTGCCGGATGGGAGATGAGGGAGAGTTTCTTTGAGAGCGCCAGCGAGATGAACCTGCGGAGTTTCGGGCGTGACACGAAGGACAGATTTGCCGAAGCGGAAGACACGGTGGGCGGCGGCTTCGAGGGCTTGCGCAGCGGGATCGTTTGCAGGACCAGTGATGACGACCTGGATGGCATGATGGGCGAAGAGCGTGGCAGCGAGACCGTATGTGGCGGCGAAGAGGCCGTACTGCGGAGCGATGCCGGCAAAGGCTTCGAGCGTTTTTTGGGCGAAAGCGCGGTAGCGATCGTCGCCGGTGAAGGCATGCATTCGAATCAGGGCGATGGCGGCGATGGAATTGGCGCCGGGCGTGGGTGAATCCTGAAAAGGCTTGCGGCGCACGTCGAGGCCGCCCATGGGCGCAGCGTCGGAAGGACGATCGAAAAAGCCACCGCCT
>DASQYT010000174.1:0-4481 GCA_035639075.1 Candidatus Elarobacter sp. | reverse complement strand
TCGGCAAACTTCGAAAAGTGCATGGCGGCCTGGCCGGCGGAATTCGCGCCGCCAATGATGTACACCGTTTCGCCCTTGCAAGCCATCGCTTCGGAGGTTCCTCCGCCGTAATACACACCGGCGCCCTGCAAGTGGTCAATCCCCGGAACGTCCAGGGTCCTCCACTGAACGCCCATGGCCAAGAGAAGAGCGTGACAGGAGATCTCCGAACCATCGGCGAGTTTCAAAAACCGGTACGGGCCCTCAACACGAATGCCGACGGCTTCCTGCGGCGCGATAATCTCCACGCCGAAGCGCCGGGCCTGCGCAACGGCGCGGCGGGCTAAGTCAAGTCCAGTGAGTCCGGAAGGAAAGCCGAGATAGTTCTCGATACGAGAACTCAGACCCGCCTGGCCTCCGGGGGCTTCGCGTTCGACGATTACCGTGCGCAAGCCTTCGCTCGCGCCGTACACAGCCGCGGCAAGCCCCGCGGGGCCACCTCCAACAATTGCAAGATCATAGAAATTGGTTTGCGCATGCGTACGCAGCCCGATTTTGTCCGCGACGGTGGGCAGAGGCGGCTCCGGCAGCCGGGTGCCATCTGGGAAAAGGATTAAGGGAAGCTTTTCCGCCTCCGGCCCCAGGGAATCAATCAGGCCGCGCACTTCTGGATCGGACTGGGCCAACTCCACGTCAATCCATTGATAAGGGACTTGATTGCGCGCGAGGAATTCGCGCAGCTCATAGGAACGGTTCGACCAGCGCGTGCCGAGAACGCGAATGCCTTCATAGGGAGGACGAAACGTGGAAGTCCAATCGTGCAAAAGGTCATCGAGAGCGGGAAAGAGCTTTTCTTCAGGCGGATCCCACGGCTTCATCAGGTAGTAGTGCACGCGGGCTTCGTTGATGGCGTCGATGGCAGCGTTGGTATCCGCGTATGCGGTCAGCAGGGCACGCTTGGCAAGAGGGTGCATCTCCATGGCTTCGGAGAGGAAATTTACGCCGTCCATTTGGGGCATACGCTGATCCGCTAGCAACAGCGCTACAGGGTTGTTGCGTGCTTTCAATTCGCGCAAAGTGGCAAGGCCGGCGCTTCCGGAATTCGCACGCATCACGCGATAGCGGTCCGCGTAACGGCTGCGCAGATCGCGCTCAATGGCCCGGAGGACTTCCGGATCGTCATCGACTGTTAACAAAACTGGTTTTGGCATATCCCTCAGATGCGGCGCACCTGGTTTTCGATGCGTCCTAAGAGGAAGGCTGCATGGCTTCAGCTTCTTTTCGTGCCGCCCTCACGCTACAATTCCTGCGGTTCCATGTCCAGTCCTCTCGCTCAATCCATCGTAGACCTCTCGTCCGTGGATGAATCTAAGCGGCTTGCGGCCGCGAGGGACATTTATCGCCTGGGCCGTGCAATCGCTGGTTCTGCCGTTTCTGAATGGTGGGCTGACGGCGAACTCTCTGCGCTGCTGCACGGACCCAATCCCGCCATAACCGTTGGAATCGCAGTGCAGCGCGATACTTTTGGGCATATTCGAGTTGCGAACGGCACGCCGAGACTCGCGAAGGTGCCACCAGATCAGGATGCGGAGGAATTCGAGCTTGATTTCGTTGGGGGGATTTCCCTGGACATTCTGACGACGCGCGAACCGGGAGGTTCTGGCGCTATTGCAAAGTACCTGGCCAGATTTGGAGAAGGCATTCAGCAAGTGGAATATCGCAGTGCCAATGTGGAGCGCGCCACGCAAATCCTGAAAGAAAAATTCAGAGTCACTCCGGTTTTTCCTGAAAACCGGCCTGGGGCGGATGGGACGCGGGTCAATTTTTTCCTGGTCCCCTCTCCGGATGGGGGCAAGGTGCTCATCGAACTCTATGAGTTGCAATCTCGAGGATGAAAACTCGAATTCGCCAACATCCGAGACAAACATCTATGCGCTTGCATATTTTTGTTCGTCTGCTATTTCCTGCCAAGCGCGCAAAACTTCTGCGACGGTCCATGCTTGAGCGATGCAACCGCGCGGAGTGAAGGGTGCATCGCTATCGAAGATTTCGCTTAGCGTGCCGAGTCCGCTCGCATAAATCTGGCGACCGAGCGGCTCGAGAAAACGCAGCGCTGCCTTGCGATCTTGGTAGACGCGGTAATGCGCCAGCGCAAAGGGTCCGAGAAGCCAGCCCCACACGGTACCTTGGTGATAAGCAGCGTCGCGATCGCGGGGGCTTCCAACGTAATGTCCGATGTATCCGGGTTCGTTCGGCGCTAGGCTGCGCAACCCGTATGAGGTTAAGAGGTGGCGCGCGCAAACATCGACGACTGTCCCTCGTTGCTTCTGGGTGAGCGGGCTGACCGGCAAGGAAACGGCAAAGATCTGATTTGGCCGAAGAGAAGCATCGGTTCCGACGTCAGGTGAATCGATGACGTCGAAGCAGCAACTGCGGCCCGCGTTCCAGAACTTCTGAAAACTGTTCTTAGCTTTGGCCGCGTGTCTTTCGTAAGCATCGGGGGGGTTCGCGAGCAAACGAGCAAATTCCGCCATCGTTTCGAGCGCGTTAATCCACAGTGCGTTGATTTCGACGGGCTTCCCGGAGCGTGGCGTCACGACCCAGTCGCCGATTTTTGCGTCCATCCACGTGAGTTGAACTCCGGGACCGCCGGCGTAGAGAAGATCATCGGCGGGGTCCACGTGGATGTTGTAGCGCGTGCCTGCGATGTGCGCCTCAATGATGCCTGCGAGAACTGGGAAGAGTTTTTGCAGCGTCGCAGTATCTTGAGTTGCCACAACGTATTGCCGGATGGCTTCGAAAAACCAGAGCGCAGCATCGACGGTGTTGTATTCCGGCTTGCCACTAGCGTCCGGAAAATTGTTGGGGAGCATACCGCTGTCCACGTATCGCGAAAAGCCGAGAAGAATTTGGCGGGCAACATCGGCGCGGCCAGTTGTGAGCGTGAGCCCCGGAAGCGCGATCATGGTGTCACGGCCCCAGTCGCCGAACCAATGATAGCCCGCAATAATGCTGCGGCCGTCCGGCTCTTCGGGAGGGCTGCGCTTAACGATGAATTGATCGGCTGCGAGAATGAGCTGCCAGAGCCATGAAGGGGTTTCTTCCGCAAGGGCTTCGTTTCTCGCTTGCCACTCATGGAACAGCTTCACATCGTGATTGGCTCGCTCCGCTCTTGCTGTTTCCCCATCGAAAAGAGCCGTCGACTCCGTGGTCGCCACGAGCGTGACGCTGGAACCCATTTGCAATTTTGTGCGGAATAGGGCGGCGAAAAGGCGATCTTCACGGTCCTCGAGGCCGCGCTCGGTTTCTTCGGCGAAATAGCAGCCCAGATACCACTCGTGGCGGGGCTCGCACGTTGCCGAAGAGCTTTTCAGGTAAAAAGGAGTCGCACCGTCAAACGCCTGCACCTTGATGCCCTGCTCTACGGGAGCGATGTTCATGCGCCAATCGCCTGCGTGTGTCAAGGAATGGAAGTCGCGATAATTCACGAGCGCTTTCATTTCCAATTCGAGCGCGCCGTTACCCCGCAGAAGCGTGTACTGAATGAAAGTGGTGTTTTCGCACTGACGCATCCAGACGCGCTTTTCCAAAAGCGCATCGGCTAGAGCGTAGGTCCACACAGGCGTGGAGCCTTCCAAGTGAAAATCCTCGAGGAGGAGAAAACCTTTGGGATCGACCGCGCCGCTGCCCCAGCGATGGGTGGCGAGAGAGAAATCCGCTCCGGTGTAGTGGACAATTTCATCGATGGCCGAGACGAGTTGCGTGCGCCCCAAAGGCGGCTGCAGAGCCGCGACGAGCAGCCCGTGATAGCGGCGAGTCTGGCTGCCGCCGACCGTGCCGGAAGCGTATCCACCGATTCCATTGGTGACAAGCCACTCGCGCGATTCGGCAGCAGCAAGATCGCCACAAATCTCGCGGCCAAACTGAATTTCCGCTTGTTCTGACACGGGCCGCTCCTTGGTCGCAGAGAGGTGAATCTGTGAACGCCCGTAGACACCAGCGTTCTGATGCGTTATTCGCCACTCTGTTCGATCAGCTTTGCGACCAGGCCGGTCCAGCCGGTTTGATGGCTTGCGCCAATCCCCGAGCCATCGTCGCCATGAAAGCATTCGTAGAAAAGGATGAGGTCGCGCCAGTGCGGGTCCCTCTGAAAAAGCTGGGTAGCGCCGGCCACGGGCCGACGCCCGCTTGAATCGCGAAGAAAAATGCGAATCAAACGCCGGGACATTTCCGCGGCTACCTGCCAGAGATCGGACTCGGTTCTGGAATTCGTGGGGCACTCCACTTTGAAATCTTCCCCGAAGTAATGATGAAATTTTTGCAGCGATTCCACCAGCAGGTAGTTGACGGGAAACCAGATAGGGCCGCGCCAGTTTGAATTCCCACCGAAGAGGCCGGTGGTGGATTCGCCCGGCTCATACTCGACGCGGTTCGTCATTCCGTTCACTTGCACTTCGTACGGATGTTCCTTGTGGTAACGCGAAAGGGCGCGCACTCCGTAG
>DASQYT010000173.1:0-23646 GCA_035639075.1 Candidatus Elarobacter sp. | reverse complement strand
TCAATTCGTCTCGCGAAAACGTTTCGCTTTCAGTCGTTCGAGCGGCTCTTGGCGAGCTTCCCGCAGCCGCTTCCTGCTGTTCTTCTGCGGCTTCCAGCACCGCGTCGGTGCAATACGCCAGGTTCTTCAGCGGCTTGCCCGCTCCGCGCCGCGACCTATGGTAGCTCTCAAACGCCTTGTCAATCCCTTTCAGAGCGGCTTCCAGCGGCACGCCCGCTTTCTGCCACGCCTCCATGATGGCCCAGTCCAACGGCGACACCAGCAGATGCGCCCCGCGTTTCTTCCAAAAATATTCTTCGATTTCCGTGAAGTAATTGAAGTAGTTCCAGCCGTCCATTTCGTTAGCGCTGCTTAGCCTTGCGCCTTCTTTGCCGGCACGGCCGCCGCGCTCTTGCCGTGTTCCGCCGGCTGGTTTTTTTCCCAGATCAATCGCAGGCCCGTTAGAGTAAGGAATTCGTCGGTGTGTTGGATGTGCTTCGACCCTTTTGACACCAGCCTGGCCTGTCCGCCGGTCGCAACAACCTTCGCATCTTCGCCCAACTCTTTCTTTATGCGCGCAAGCATGCCATCCACCATGTCCACCGCGCCGTAATACAAACCCGCCTGCATGTGAGTGACAGTGTTGGTTCCGATCACTTTCCCAGGATCCTTGATCTCCACCCGTGGCAGCCGTGCGGCGCGCGCGAACAGAGCCTCCGATGAAATCCCGAGCCCCGGCGCGATCACGCCGCCGAGGTATTCGCCTTTTGCCGAAATTACGTCAAACGTAATCGCCGTCCCAAAATCCACGACGATGCACGGCCCGCCGCATTGATGAAATGCCGCCACGCCGTTCACAATCCGGTCCGCGCCCACTTCCGACGGATTGTCCACTAGGACAGCCATCCCGGTCTTCACGCCCATTTCCACGAACAGCGCCTTCTTTCCAAAATAGACTCTCGACATTTCCGCGAGTGTCCGATTCACCGGCGGCACCACCGAGCTGATGATCACTCCCGTGATAGCGTCTCGGTCTAGCCCCGCCAGCGTAAACAGATTCCTCGTCAGCACGCCATATTCGTCAACGGTCTGCTCCCGCGCCGTAGTCAAACGCCAGTTCGCAACCAGCTCTTCGCCGCGAAAAACGCCCAGCACCGAGTTGGTATTCCCCACGTCAATGGTCAGCAGCATCTAGCGTGCCTCCGTGACGTCGCCTGAGATTACCGCCGTAATTCGCCCATCTTCCCGCTCCACTTGCAGCAATCCTTCCGGCCCAAGCCCTGCCGTCATACCGCAATAGCTCTCGGTTCCGTTTGTTACGCGTACGCGCTTGCCCTTCGCATAGCTCGACACCGACTCGAAGCGCGCAATTACGCTGCCCACCCCTTCGCGCACGAATCGATTGTAATCGCTCTCGAATTCACGCAGCAACCGCACCAGCAGTTCCATGCGCGATTGCCGTTTGCCCGTTTCCGCGCACAGGGAAGTTGCGACACTCGCAAGCTCCCCCGGGAACTTTTCTTGATTCACGTTCAGCCCGATTCCCACAATCACAAATCGCACTTGATTCGGTTCCGCGTGCATCTCCGTCAGGATGCCTCCGACTTTTTTCCCGCGAATAAGCAAGTCGTTCGGCCATTTCAGGTCCACAGTTAGTCCGGTCACAGCCTGGACCGCGGAATGCGCGGAGAGCCCCGCCATCATCGTCAGCAGCGGAGCCTGCACCGGCGCCAATTTTGGCCGAAGAAGCAACGTCACATAAATTCCGGCCGCACGTTCGGAATGCCACTTGCGTCCTGCTCGTCCGCGTCCTGCGGTTTGTTCTTCCGCCAGCACGACCGCGCCTTCCGGCTCCGCGGCATGGCCCAATTCCAGCGCCACGCGATTCGTCGAATCCGTCTTGAAAAAATGAAAGATGCGTTTCCCGAAAAGGCCGCCTTTCAGCCGTTGCTTTAGCATGTCCGGGGTCAGAATGTCGGGCACCTGCTCCAGGAAGTATCCGGTTGCAGGCTGGCCTTTTGCTTTGACGCCCAGTCCGCGCAGGCGTTCCACCCATCGCCAGACTGTTGACCGCGAGACGCCAATCTCCTTCGCGATTCGCGCGCCGCTGATTACGATGGTGCCGTTCTCCGACAGCAACGTAAGCAACCCCGCCAGCCGCCGGTCGGTCGTGCCCGGCATGGATTCTTGAGTCATCGGGATTTTGCCGCGCCCCTTCGCGCCGCCTAAGCTTACGTTCCCTCGATGCTGTCCACAAGCAGGCTGAGGTTCGCGGCAGGCGCCGAGTGCGTCAGCATCCCCGAAGAAAGAAAATCGGCGCCTGTCTCCGCGTAAGCCCGTGCATTGTCGAGCGTGATCCCCCCGGAGATTTCGATCACGCATTCCGCGCGAATCCCCCGCGCGATCTTCACGCATTCCGCGGCGCGTTCCAGTGTCATATTGTCCAGTAGCACTGCCTCGGCACCGGCCCCCAGTGCTTCCTGCAATTCTTTCCGGTCGCGAACTTCGACTTGCACCGGCAAGGGGCCTGGGCCAACGACTTCCGGGTCCAGCCCCGCCGCATCATAAGCGCTCGCGGCCCGGGGGGGCTGCGACTTTGGCGACACATAGGTATGCGCTTTGTCTACCGCTTCCTTCATTCCTCCCGCCAGCGCGACGTGGTTCTCTTTCAATAGGATGGCGTCATAGAGACCGAAGCGGTGGTTGCTACCACCGCCCGTCTTCACCGCGTACTTTTCAAGCGCGCGCAATCCCGGCGTGGTTTTCCTCGTATCCCGGATGCGCGTTCTCGTGCCCGCTAGTTGCTCCACAAAGCGCCGCGTCAGCGTGGCAACTCCGCAAAGATGCGCCAGAAAATTCAGCGCCGTTCGCTCGCCCGTAAGGATCGCGCGGGCATTTCCCTTGACCTGTACAATCTCCGCGCCGGGATCTACGAACGACCCGTCGTTGTGCGGAAAGGTGACTCGGACTTCAGGATCCAGAGCCCGGAACACCTTTTCGGCAATCGACAAACCCGCACAAACGAGCGTCTGCCTGGCCAGAATTTTAGCCCGAGCCGTTGTTCGCGGCGGTACCACTGCCGCAGTCGTCGCGTCACCCGTACCGATATCCTCTTCTAGCGCGCGCCGCAGCAGCTCTGCAATGTAACGAGAGTTCCAATCCATAAGACCCCGAAGAACTATGAACCTTTTTCAAGCTGAGACAGGCGATCCTTCAGTTTTTGCAGCTCAATGCGCTGCCCGGCAAGCGTAGCTTCCAGCCCCTTAATGATTTTCTCCGGTGCACGGCTGCGAAATGTCTCATCCCCGAGCTGTCGTTCCTTTGACGCGATAGCCTTCTCCAGACCCTCGATCTCTTTCTTCAGCCGCGCCTTCTCCGCCGTTGCGTCCACCGTGTCGGAGTACGCGATGCGCACGTCAAACTGCGCCGTCGAGCGTACTGACCCGCCAACTTGCCCCAGCGCCGCCGGCGAAATCTTCAACTCACTTAGAACCGCTAGTCGCGTAATTGCGTCAGACTCGATGCGCACTCTATTGCGTATTAACTCAGCAGTGCTCCAAAATTGGGCCGGCACTTTTTTCTTCGCGTCAAGTCTCATCTCCGCTCGAATATTTCGCAGCGCGGTAATAACACCTTGTATTTGAGTGAAGATGTCCACCGCGTCCACAATCTTCTCTTGTGCCCACGCTTTCCGTGCCGTGGGGAATGTGTCCAGCGCAATCGACTTCCCTCCGCTCCTCTGCGGCAACTGGTGCCAAAGCTCCTCCGTCAGAAACGGCATGAAAGGATGCAGCAACCGCAGCGCGTCATCGAATGCGGCAAAAAGATTCTTCCACACGATAGTAGCCTGTTCACGGTCTGCGCTCTGGAGATCCGGCTTGACCCACTCGATATACCAGTCGCAGAAATCTCCCCAAAAAAATTGGTACACGCCCTGCGCGGCCTCGTGAAACCGATAGTTCGTCAGCGCATCGTTCACCAACTCGATCGTGCTGGCCAGCCGCGAATAAAGCCACTGATCCACCAACGGAACGCTCCCCTGATAAGCATACGGCGCCTTTGCTCGCGCTTCTGGGGTAGCCAACTCCTCCAATTTCGCTCCGCCCTCTTCAAACTTGTCCAAATTCAAAAACAAGAATCGCGCTGCATTCCAGATTTTGTTCGCGAAATTCCGCGCGCTTGCCAGTTTGTCCTCGGACAACACGATGTCCGTCCCCGGCGCCGCCATCGACGCCAGGCAAAACCGCATCGCGTCGGTTCCGTACTGCTGATTCAGCGCCACCGGATCGAGTCCCGTCCCTTTGGACTTGGACATTTTCTCGCCGCTCCCGGTGCGCACCAGCGAGTGCAGATATGCCGCGCGGAAAGGAACTTTGCCCGTGAAGTGAATCCCCATCATGATCATCCGAGCCACCCAGAAAAACAGGATGTCGTATCCAGTGATCAGCAGGCTCGTCGGATAATATTTCTTGAAATCGGCCGTTTCTTCCGGCCACCCGAGCGTTGAAAACGGCCAAAGCCCTGAACTGAACCAGGTGTCCAACACATCGGGATCCTGTTCAAGATTCGCTGACCCGCACGTCGCGCACTTCCCCGGCTTCTCCCTCGCCACGGTGACGTGCTTGTTCTCATTGCAGTACCACGCTGGAATCCGATGTCCCCACCACAGTTGGCGCGATAGCGTCCAGTCGCGGATGTTTCTCATCCAGTTGAAATATTCCTCGCGCCGGTTATCCGGCACGATTTGGATTTCGCCGCGCTCCACCGCCGCAATGGCGGGCTCCGCAAGCGGCTTCATCTTGCAGAACCATTGCGTCGAAGCTCGCGGTTCGACAATCGTCTTGCTTCGTTCGCACAAACCGACGGCATTTGTGTGCTCGGTGATTTTTTCCAAAAGGCCCAGCGCTTTCAAATCTTCAACGATCTTTTTCCGTGCCTCGAAGCGGTCCATCCCCGCGTACGCGCCTGCCGGCGCACCCATTTTGCCGTCGTCCGTCATAACGTCGATTTCCGCAAGTTTGTGGCGGCGGCCCACTTCGAAGTCATTTGGATCGTGCGCCGGGGTAATCTTCACCGCGCCCGTTCCAAACTCGCGGTCTACCATCGCATCCGCGATAATCGGAATTTCGCGATTCATCAATGGCAGCAACGCTTTCTTGCCAACAAGATGCGTATACCGTTCGTCTTCCGGATTCACCGCCAGGGCCGTATCGCCCAGCATCGTTTCCGGCCGCGTCGTGGCCACCACCAGAAACTCTTTCGTCCCAACCACGGGATATTTGATGTACCACAAATGCCCCTGCCGCTCCTCGTGGACGACTTCCAGGTCGCTCAGCACCGTCAGACACACGGGGCACCAATTCACTAGCCTCTTCTCGCGGTAAATCAATCCTTCTTCATACAGCCGCACGAACACTTCGCGTACCACGCGCGACATTTCCGGCGACAGCGTGAACCTCTCCCGCGACCAGTCGCAGCTCTCCCCAATGCCCTTCATCTGGCGCGTAATCTCGCTGCCTGCTTCCGCTTTCCACTTCCATACCTGCTTTTCAAACTCTTCCCGCCCCAGCGTGTGGTAGTCAATGCCGCGATCCATCAGGTGCTTCACCACCACGCGTTGCGTCGAAATTCCCGCGTGGTCGGTGCCAGGCAAATACAACGTGTTGTAACCAAGCATCCGGTGCCACCGCGTGAGGATGTCGATCTCCGTGTGCTCCAGCATGTGCCCGATGTGCAGTGAGCCCGTTATGTTGGGAGGGGGAATCACGATCGAAAACACCGGCCCGGGCGCATTCGGGTCCGCTTTGAACAATTCTTCCTTTACCCAGAAGTCTGCCCACTGCGGTTCGATCTGCTGCGGTTCATATGCTTTTGCTATTTCGCGACCCATTTGGTGCGTTTCTCCCATGCACTGGCGGGCCTTGGCCCGTCCGTTCTAGACGCGTCTAAATGGTTCAGAGTAATCTTCGACTATACGAGGGGCAAAGCAGCGGCGTCAATTCGGCCGGACGCAGTCCTAGGAAAAGAATTCATTTTCGCAAATGCAAAGTAGGGCGAATTTTTCGACTCGACAGGGCGGGGAATTACGACTTCTTCGACTTCATCTCTTCCTGGACCATCGCTTCCACAACGGGTTTCAGAATCTCACGCGTAACCGCCTGCAAAACCTCGGGATTCAACTTTGCCAGTACCTTAGCGACGAGTTCATCCATGCTCGGGGTCGGAGCGGGGGTAGTTGCCGGAGCTGGAGTCTCTAGGATTTCCTCCGTCGCGTAGAAGCCCGCTCCGTCGTAGGTTTGTTGCTCCGGAATAAGCGTCGCGTCTTCGGTAACTTGAGCGGCTTCCTCGCGGATGACCTCCACGGTTTCCGCAGGCAAGGCCGCTTCCTCGATCACCTTCTGAGCCGTTTCGCTGATGGCCTCAGTAGCCTTTTCCGTTCCGTTGCTGGGCGCGGGAGGAGCGGCCACCGGCGCACCAGAATCCCACGTCGAAGCCAGCCGGTTAGCCTTCTCCAGTTCGGCATTCCAGGGGTTTGACGGCACAGAAAACCACGAGTCTTTCGATGTTTTCGTTTGCGGCTCGGCTTGGCTCGCTTCGGGTGTGCTGGCAACCGCTGTCTCCGGTGACGGTCGTTCGCGTTCCTTCACGGGAGTTACTTCTTCCACAGCCGTGGGTGTCTTTGTCGAGATCTTTTCCTGTGAAGCCGGCGAGCTCACGCCCGCCCACGCGTCCGTCAGAAATGGCGTACTCGGAATCGCTCCAGTGGTGACCGCTGGCAGTTCCGGAATGCTCGGGGGAGGAGCGGGCGCTTCCGCGACGTAGTTACTTGCCGCAGGGGTCCCCTCCACTACTTCCGGCTTTTCTTCAACAGGTTCCCAGGACTCCCCGTGAGCTTTCCGGGCAAGAATCTGCTCGAAACTTCCCGAACGCCAATCCTTAGATCCACCGCTCGTTCCGGAATCGGCGGAACTCTCCGCTTCTTCACGCCGCCAAGGAGCAGGAGGTTTTTCCTCTTCCGCTTCCTCGTCAAGTTCCTCTGTATCCGTATCGCGCCAATCGCGCTCCGGGGCCAAATCAGGATGCGCCTGCGGCAGAAAGCCCAGTTCGTCATCCTTTTCATCCGTTGGCGTCTCCAACAGGCTCCCGAATGCCACGGGTTGCGAGCTGCTGTCAATTTGCACTGGCTCAGGACGCGTCGGCACCGGCACTTCATCCACAAAACTCTCTTGCTCCAAGGCCGCAATCACTGGTTCATGAGACGCAGTGTGCACCGGGATGCTGCTCACCATGGGTATAGGCGCAACACTCGGAGTAAGCAGATCGCTGGCCCTTAAAACCTCCGGTTCCGGAACCTTCACGGTGGCAGCGCCTCCGTGACCGACTCCTGCGCGTTGCAGCGCTGATTTCACCATCGAAATCAAAGGATCCGGCGGAACAAACGGTTTCTTCAATACGCCGTCCGCTCCCACTCGCTGTGCTTCTTGCTCATCCAGTGGATCAAACGCGCCCACTAGCAGGATGACGGGGATATGCGCAAGCGAAGCATCCATCTTCACGTACTGGCAAACTTCATACCCGTTTCGCACTGGCATGAATACGTCGGCAAGCACCAGGTCAGGACGCAAATCGGAGATTTTCCGCACGGCTGCTTCGCCGTTGCCAACGGCAACGACTTCGATGCCCTGATCTTTCAGGGCCAGCCCCACCATCTTCTGGATGTTGCTGTTATCGTCCGCGACCAGAATCTTCGCCACCGAGCGTCCTCCGCCGATACGCTACCTATGCTGGCCACACCCGTGCGTGGCCGTACAAATCACCTACTCCAGACTATTGGAGCACCCGTTCCAGTTTGCGTCAATCTCAAGAGGGCAGCCGTGTGTCGGAAGTGAATACTGCACTCATGGCCCGTCCAGAGGCCCCGTTTTTGGCCCAAAAACACATAGGGTACGGTCGCTTATGACCGTACCCCTTAGTGTTTCTCCTGATCTTCGCCCTGCTGCAAAACCTTACCAGGGCAAGATTTTTTTCAGGCCCTTCTTTTTCTTGCTAGTCGATTCTTTCTTATTATCACTGTTAGATTTTCCGTCCTGCGCCGCCGCGTCCGTCTTAGCTGCATCGCTGGTTTGCCCTGCGGCCGCCGGAGTCTCACCCGTCTTGCTTGGGTCAGCCGGCTGGCCCGTTGCCGCTGGTGTGGCATCGGTCTTGGGTGTTGTCTCGGCCGTTCCATTTGCGGAATTCTCAGTCGTTGGAGGTGCGTTTGGATCCCCTGTCGCCGCAGGGCCCGCTTCGCCGCCGTCTGTCGCTGGCGTAACACTCTCTGCACTGCTCGTTGTTCCGCTCGTGCTTCCCGGTGTTACCGTCGCAACGATTCCGGTTGTAGTCGCTCCTTGCGACGGACTCCCGCCCCTCAATATATCAATTCCCGTTTCGCTTTCTGAATCGGGCGTCATGGTCGGCTTTCCGGTTGTGGCCGCCGCCCGCAACTCCTGCCCCGGACCGGTACGAATCAGACTGAGCGGTTTCTTAATCAATGCTTCGCGCTGCCGCGGCGCATTCTGCTCCGCCGTCATCCACGCCACGGCTTTGGGATCCGGCTGCGGGATCGGCGCCCCGAGGGCCTTCAACCGGCTCTTGGCATTGGGGACGAGCGGCGACAAAGGATAATTGCGAACGATCCGTGCGTAATAGGGAACTGCAATCTCCTTTTTTTCCGTGCCTTGCCATATGTTCCCAAGCATCCACAGCGCCTGGTCCGATTTGCTGTAAAGAGGGTAACGATTTACCAATCCTCTTAGCCGCGATTCCGCCGCCTTCTTGTCTTCCTTCACGTAATAGTAGTAACCAATGCGGAAGTCGCCTTCCGCCAGCAGTTCCTGCACTTCGCGCAAGCGTTGTTCGGCCTTGGAAGCCAGCGGATCATTCGGGTATTTTGTCAGGAAAATTTGGAACTCATCCTCGGCTGCGCGAGCCTGTGTGCGGTCGCGGTCCGGTTTTTCCATCTGCTTGTAGTGCGTCATCGCCACTTGCAATTGCGCGTAGGCCGCTTCCGGCAGCATAGGGAAGAAAATCCCGAAATCCTTGTACGCCTGCACAGATTGCGTCAGATTCGCCGTCCCACCCTCTTTGTAAAACGAATCGGCGATCGCCAGCTTGGCCTTGGCAAGATACTCGCTGTCCGGATAGGTGTTGATGAGAGTCTGCAAGTTCAATCGGCCGACCTCATGCCGCCCGTGCTTGATATCATCCATTGCCTTGTCATACAGAATCTTGTCGGGCTCCGCGGTATTCTCCGCACTCGTCGACTTATTGACCCTTTTCTTCTTATGAAAAATTTGCGCGTCACACCGGGTCGCGCTCAACAGAAACAGTCCCGTCATCGCGAATAGAGCACACCGCTTTACATCTAGGAATGAATTACGGAGCAAACTTCACCTCTCTCAAATCTGCGCTTCCCCACAGCCGTCCGCCGAAAGCCTCGGGCGCTTCCCGACTCATGCTGTAAGGAACGTACAATTATACCCTGAACGAATGGCCAGGCCGAACAACTACTTTGCACCTTCCGCCGGCCAACCCGAACTACCCTCCCTGTGATGCCGCCATGCCACGCAAGGGGTTGCCTAGAGGCCGCTCCGGTTAGCGGTCATGGCGTTTTCTTTACGTCCTCAATGATCGGGCGTAACATGGGGTAGGTTCCTCGGGAGACTCAGATGCGTTACACAGTTATCCTTCAGCGAGAAAGTGACGGAGGCTACGTCGCCGTCGTTCCTAGCCTGCCGGGTTGCGTTTCGCAGGGTGACACACGCGAGGAAGCGCTCAAGAATATTGAGGAAGCTGCTGAGCTCTATATTGAGGACGTTCGGGCCACCGGCGACCCACTTCCCATCGAAGACCAAAGAGAGTTCATCGAGCTGAATACTTCTACTCGATGACTAAGCTTCCTACTGACCTCTCCGGTCAGGAACTCATTCGTATCCTTGCGAGAATTGGTTTTGTCTTTCAACGCCAGCGCGGCAGTCACATCATTCTACGGCGTGAATCCCCCTTTGCGCGTGTGTCTGTGCCCGACCATAAAGTCCTTCGTGTGGGGACGCTCCGTACGATTCTTCGCGAAGCAGGGCTATCAGTTGAACAGTTAGCCGCTCTTCGCTAGATATTCCGGCTTGGGCAAAAAATCATGGAATATTTTCCCAGTTCCAGTGGTATTGCATGGATGAGAGAGTGTAAGCACCCGCTGACACTTAATCCCAATTCCAACTGGAGGATTCTCAATGAAACGCAAGATCGCTCTAGGGCTACTGGTTGCTGCCGTCCTCGCGGCGGCTCCGGCTGCTCCGCGGGCCGGGAAGTCCGAAGTCGCCAAGATGACCCTCAAGGTCGGCGGCACCGCCCCCGATTTCACGCTTCTCAGCGACCAGTGGAAAACCGTGAAGCTCAGCGACTATCGCGGCAAGAAGAACGTCTTTCTCGCCGCCTACGTCCTGGCCTTCACCGGCGGTTGAACGAAGCAACTTCAGGCGGTCCAGGCTGGAATCGCCTCCGGTAAGATTGACACCTCGGATACGGAAGTTTTCGGAGTTAGTTTGGATAGTCCCGCCGCCAACGCCGCGTTCGCCAAACAGATCGGTATTAAATTTCCCCTCCTCAGCGACATGAACCGCAAGATGCTCAAGGCCTACGGCATCCTCAAGGGCTACGACGTGCAAAATGAAACCTATGAATGGGCTTTGCGCGCAAACATCGTCATCGATAAGCAGGGCGTCATTCAATTTGTCGAGGAAGGTGATAGTGCCGTCGATCCCAACACTGCCCTGACCATGTGCACCACTCTGCACAAAAAGGACGCCACTAAATAGATTCCGGTCTGGGCGGAACCTGGCCATCTTTGCTTTGTCGAACCGATTAAGCTGAGTGCTCAGTTTGCCACTGTCAATTCAATGGTCGAACTCGCCGGAACCCGCGTCCCGCTCATCGGTGACTGGTCAATCACCGCTCCGTGCGGCCACTGTGGTGCCGTCACATAGTTAACTTTGCGCCGCATCTGCGCGATATCCAGACGGTGCTGCGCTTCGATCTCATTCATCCCGGTAAGGTGTGGCATTACGTAAGCCAGCTCACGCGGACCTTGTGAAACCAGCACGTCCACTCGCGGCGTCGCCGCTCCCGCTCCGGGCTTGGGGTTCTGAATCATAACCGTATCCACTGGCGTCGGCACGGTTACGCCTGAGACTTCTCCTACTTGCAATCCCGCCCGAAGAAGTTCGATTCGCGAAGCCCTCAATGAATTCCCTTCCAATAGTGGAATTTGCAATTGCCGTTGCCCTAGGCTCAAGACCACGTGCGCCTGCTGCGACACTTTCATCAGGAGTCCGGACGGGGGTGTCTGCCGCACGACCGCGTTAATCGGCTGGTCGCTGTAGATACGGTCAGCCACGCGCAGCACCAGCCCGCGCGACTGCAGTATCCGGCTCGCTTCGGAAACATTTAAACCCACTAGATTCGGCATCGTCACTTCGCGCCCGTGAATCGCAATGCGCATTGCCGTAATCGCGCTTAGAAACGCCGCCGACGCCAGAATGAACACCAGCAGCGTCAGCCGCCCCAGCCATTCCAGTCTCTCTCCAAGAGTCATACGATAAAGTCTCGAATCTCAGCCTTCATTCGTCAACGGTTTTCCCCCGAGGATTGCTCTGCTTCGCTTCCTTGCGAACCAGCCCCAACTTCTCGGCGGGCGTTTTACTTCGAAGTGCCACCGGTCGCCGGACCGGGTTGGCCGGCCACATTTCTTACGTCGTTCACCAGGGCCGCCATTGCCTGGTCAAAGTTCTTATCGCGGTTCCCTTGCAAGAGTGCAGGTTGCACGTGCTCGGTAAACGTCCACAGCAAAACGTGCGTCTTAAGGTCTACAATGGCCAGCCGGAATTGCGGATCTTTCACCGGACTGCTTGACACCGTAGTTCCGTTTCCGCCTGAGACGTTTTCCCCCACAATGGGCATTGCAAAGCTTATTTCAAACGCCAACTCAGCGTCGCCGGGGGCGGCCACCAGTTCATATCGCCCCCAACCTTTCAGGGCCCCGTAGAATTGGTTGTATGCTCGGTCGGGTCCTCCACTGTAGTCACCGAGAGTGTCTCCCCCGGCGTTGGAAACAAATACCTTGTGGGCAGTGAAGATTTGCCTGGGCAACGGGGCTGGGAGCAATTCCTTCTTGTTTTGTGCGCGCAAGTTCGGAACTGCCACCCATGCAATCGCAAGAGCTACAAACACGATCCCTCGTTTCATGATCTTTGACATGGTCCCTCCAATCTCCATGTTATTGGGACGTGCGTGTGGGATGCGTAGTTACTAGGGGGCTAAGCTGCCCATGGTTTCGGAGCCGGTGTCTTGCTTGCTTTCAAGGGCAGTTGCCGCCGCCCTTCCGCTAGCGGCGAGGTTTGGCCGGCACCAGTATCGCGCGGCCTTTAGCCCCTTCTACTAAGAACGGAAAAAACCGGTCACTTCTTCAGCGGCGGCGCCGGATAATCCGGCAGCTTGTCCTTACTCGTGTCCGCCCGCTTCACTTCCAGCTCATCAAACAGCAGCGACGGACTGATAATCGTCGTCGGCGCGCCACCGGCCCGGTTGCTTACCAGAGGATCGTTGCCCACGGCGATCAAATCGCTCCTCAGCGCGCGAATGTCGAGCTCGTTGAACACCGCTCCACGCACCAATTCTTCGTGCCCATCCTTTGCGTAAACTCGATAGAGCAGCCGCGGAGAATTGCCTGGCCCCAGCGTTTCCACTCGATAACCGTACGGCCTGCCCTGGTCCGTCACCATCTGCATCACCTTTTTTTTCAGCTCCTCGGGCGATTGCGCCTCCGAACTCTTCACCAGCAGAACTCCTAGGTTCGGTGCGGGGAAAGATCCCGGCCCGGCTCGTCCGTGTCCGTTCGAGGCAGGAAAGTCGCGAATGGGTTGCCGCCCGATCAAATAATTCGACAGCGTACCGTTTTCAATCGCGTTCACGGCCTGAGCCTTCACGCCTTCGCTATCTACCATGTAGCTTCCGACGAGGCTCTTCCCCTTGAAATCCTTCAAAGTTGGATCGTCCACAATCGACAAGAAGTTTGGCAGCACACGTGTCTTGTAACTCGTCGCGAATGCTCCCGTCGTTCGGTTTGGTTTCCCAAGCTGAGGCTTTTGCCCCAACACGTTTTGCCCGATCAACGACGCCACAATGTCGTCCGCGGCATCCGGCGCGAACAGCACCGGCCCGCGGTATTCCTCTTCGACGATCGGCGCTTGCCGCAACGCCAACACTGTGTCCAGCATTTTCTTCGCTTCGCCCATCAGTGCGTCGTGGGTCGGCAATTCTTCCGCACGCGCTACCATGAACGCCGGGCTCCGGCTCAGCCTCATTCCGTCCGCCGCCTGTGCCGAGCCATTCAATTGCACGCTGTAGGTTGTCCTTCCGCAGCGCGTGACCGTGCCTTCGGAATTCACCAAATATTCATTGATTGCCGAAAACCTCGCCGACGCCGTCACTGATTGCACATCCGGGTATTGCCTGTACAAACCCGTCAAATCCTCCAGCGTCTTCTTCCACGTCGTTTCATCGACTCTCAGCGATACCGTGGGCTCGACCGCAACCATTTGCGGCGCCTTCGCGAAGTCATCCACGGGACTCGGGTCCGCGCTGAACTGCTTCATCGCGGCCTGTTTCTCCGCCAGCGCCTGTCCCGCGGCTTTGTACGCCTCGTCCGTCGTCAGCCATATCTGGTGGCGTAGCGCGATCGGGTCATTGTCCAGCGGCAAAATGTTCGATTCGCCCTGGCCCCTGCCGAAATAGCTGTCTTGCTTGTAATCTCCGATGCGCACAACCACGCGCAGCACGCGAACATGAATGTGCTGGTTCTCGCGCAATGCTCCGAACGCGGCCTCAGCGCCAAAATCCTCCACTTCATTCACGCGATACTCCACGTAATATGGCGCTTGCACTTGATCCATCTTGAGCTGCGCCTTGGAGCGGTCGAGTTCCGTCAGTAGCGCCTCTAGCAACCCATCGCCCTTCGCCGCCGCGTGCGCCGCCACCATGGCTGTGTCCAGCCCCGGTTTCGATTCCCCGGAATCCGCGCGTCCGGGCGCGGCGTTCAGCGCCAACAACGCCGCAATTGCCATCCCCGTCCATGGTCTGAATCCGCGCAAAGCTGCCGGCCGGTGAAGAATCTTCATGGCTTCACCTCGGCCTTCATTTGCGCATCTTTGCCAGCGCCACCATCTTCAAATCCCGGCGGCGGCAACAGTGGCGGACGTTCATGCTCGTGCGCGCGCTTTTGCACTTCCATCTCGGAAAACAACATCGCCGGAGCCACCGCCGCAACCGGCACCTGCCCGCTCTCCGCGCCGCACACGCCGTTGAACACGTGCTGCTGGTCCCCCGTGGTCATTATCCGCGTCAACGCCGCCAGCGGTGTCCCCACAATATCCACGCCGCGCACCAATTCATCGGGCTTCCCGTCCGCGTACACTTTGTACACAAGCACCGGCAGCACCTGGAACGCCTGCGGCAACGACCTCGTCGTCAGCGTGAATCCGCCCTGAATGTCGTCGAAGTACAGTCCATAGGGTTTGCCCTGCTTCTTCACTTCTTCAATCAGCTTCTGCCGCATTTCCGCTTCCGGCACGGTCTTTGTCGATGTGACGATCAAGTTTCCCTGTCGCCCCGTTGGCATCCGTCCCGGCTGGTTTCGTCCATGTCCGTTCGATTGTGCGAAATTCTTCACTGGCATTCGCGACATCAGAAAATTTTCCAGCACGCCGTCTTTGATCACTTCCACTCGCCGCGCCGGCTCTCCTTCATTGTCAAAGTCATACGAGCCCGCCAGTTTCATACCGGCCATCTCGCGCGTCGTCGGGTCGTCAATCACGCTCAGAAATTTTGGCAGCACTTCCTGCCCGACCTTTTTCGTGAACGTCTGTCCTTCTTCCTCGTCGCGCTGCCGGTGGCCTTCCAGTCTGTGCCCCAGCACTTCATGGAAAAACACTGCCGCCGCGCGCCCGCTCAACATCGCCGGCCCATCGTACGGCTCCGCCACCGGAGCCTTGCGCAATGCGCTCAAGTCCGTGGCCATTTCTTCAATCTTGCCTGCCAGTTCCGCTTCGCTCGGCAAGCCGCTCGCCGCCGGCGCCTGGAAAGTTTCCACGCGCAGCAAATCCATTCCGTCTTCGGCGCGTGTCTGCGCCTCCATAATCAGCCGCGCCGAAGCGCTCGGCGACACGATGGCGCTCCCTTCGCTCGAAACCATCCGCGAATTCGATCGCTGCACTTGAATCATCACCGACGCGAAGTACACTTCCGGATATTTCCGGAACGCCCCGGACAATCTCTTGATCTCGCCTTCCCATGCCGCGCGATCGAACGGTCCTGCCGTCGGCGCTTCCTCGATGTGCGTCTGCGGTTTCTCCTTCGAAAAGTCCGGCGACTTGTCCTCTTCTTCCGCGCGAACCGCCGTGTTCGTCCGCACGTTCAGCAGTGTCGGCACCGCCCGCTTGTATTCGCGATCCGTTAGTTCCCACAACACCCTAGAGATCGCATCCGCATCGTTTCCCAGCGGCAAGCTGCCCGAATTCACTCCGCTCGGCCGGCTCTGTCCATGCGTGTTGTCCAATTCTGGCGTGCCCACTCGCATGGTCACGTCCGCGAACCGCCTCTGGGCCGCGCTGTTGGTCAGCAAGCTTCCATAAGCTCCCACCAGCACCACGTAGTCTTGGTCGTACACCGTGTAGCTCAGGTAGTAAGGCGCCTGTTCGGCTTTGCCAAGCTCCGCCGTCGCGCGCGCCATCTCGTTTTGCATCGCTTTTAATACGGGATCACTCGCCGCGCTCGCAGCCGCCGGCTTCGCGGTGCTCTTGTCGTCTCCGGCCGACGCAATCGGCAACCCCGCAAGCTGCGCAGCGAGCATCCAGCATGCCGCCGCCCGCGCGAAGTCCTTCCCGCGAAAACGCGCATTTCGGCGTTTGGCTGAAAATTCACAGATTTTCATGGATGGTGAGCTCCCGTTATCACGCCCAGTCAAAGAATGTTTTCTTCCGAGTGCATGGGGTAAAACTGAAGTATGTCCTACTGCTTTGCTCCGCGCAAACTAGCTGTCACCAAAGCGTTCACTGCTTTTCAATCGCGCGCCGTTCGCAAAATCCCCTGCCTTTACCGGCTTGCGACCCTCCAATTTGACTGCGCTGAGCGATAAAACGGTTGCGTCTCCGCAGCAAACAAACAATTCATCCTTTTCGCCGAATAAAGTTCCCGGCGCCGCCTCGCCACGGCCCCTCGGTGAGCCAGCGCCTTCTCCTTTAGACGCCGGTTCGCCCCAAACGTGGCAAGTCTGCCCTCGGAACGTCGTATAAGCTCCCGGCCACGGGGCGAACCCGCGCATTCTGTTATAAATCTCTGTCGCTGGCCGCTTCCAATCGATGCGCCCGTCTTCTTTCTTCAGCATTGGCGCGTAACTGGCTTCCGCGTGATTCTGCGCTTTCGGCACAATCGTTCCAGCGGCCAACCCTCGCAGCGTTTCCGCCATCAACGGCGCGCCAATCTCCGACAATCGAGCGGCAAGCTCCGGCGCCGTCTCCTTCGCGCCAATTTCAATTTCGCGCTGCAACAGCATGTCCCCGGTATCCATCCCTGCGTCGATCCGCATCGTCGTCACCCCGGCTCGCGTTTCGCCGTTCACGATGGGCCAATTGATGGGCGCTGCGCCTCGATATTTAGGCAGCAGGGAAGCGTGCAGGTTGATCCAGCCCAGTTTCGGAATTGGCAGCAATTTCGCCGGGATAATTTGTCCGTACGCGATGATCACCACGCCATCGGGAGCCAGCTTCCGCAGCAGCGTCTCGGTTTCCGGCGCGCGAATCTTTTCCGGCTGGTGCACCGCCAGCTTCGCCGCCAGCGCCGCTTCTTTCACCGCCGAAAACGAAACGCTCTGCCCCCGCCCCCGCGGACGATCCGGCTGCGTAATCACGCCAACAATTTCAATGTCCGGTTGTGCCAGGAGATGTTTGAGCGTGGGAACCGCAAACGAGGGTGTGCCGCAGAAAACGATTCGCATCATCAACCCACTGCGGCCGCCAGGCGGCCGGCTCCGGCACTTACCACCCGCCTTGTTTCCTGAGCTTCTTGATTTTCCGTTTGATCAGGTCGCGCTTCAGCATGCTGAGGTGCTGCAAAAAAAGAATCCCATTCAAGTGATCGATCTCGTGGCAAAAAGCCCGCGCCAGCAAATTTTCCCCGCGAATTTCAAACGCTTCGCCCTTGGCGTTCTGCGCCTTTATCGTCACAAACTGCGGCCGCAGCACGTATCCTCGAAACCCTGGAATCGACAGGCAGCCTTCTTCTTCGCGCACTTCGCCTTCGGCGTGAACGATCTCCGGATTCGCCAACACGATCTTGGCTTCGGGATTCTTCCCTCCGGTCACGTCCACCACCGCAAGCCGCAGGCTCTTTCCAATTTGCGGCGCTGCCAATCCCACTCCCTGCGCCGCGTACATCGAAGCGAACATATCCTCGGCAAGCTCCTCCAGTTCCGCGTCGAATTTTTTAACCGACGCGCCCAGTTTCTCCAGGATAGGATCGCCATACTTGACGATCGGATAGATCTTGTGCGCTGGGGACGTCACCTGGGGCGTCTCGGCAGCCGCGCCGCTGGCGGGCTCAGAACGCGTCAATTTGTCGGGCATAGTTGTCAAAATTCCGCCGCATCTCCGCGAGCGAGTCTCCCCCAAATTTTTGCAGAAAAGCATCCGCCAGCACAAGGGCGACCATCGCTTCTCCGGCCACGGCACCGGCCGGCACCACGCACCAATCCGATCGCTCGTACGCGGCCTTCACCGGCTCCTTCGTCACCATGTCCGTCGTGTGCAGCGGCTGTCGCAACGTCGAAATCGGTTTCAAGTACCCGCGCACCACCACGTCTTCGCCGTTCGTGATCCCGCCTTCGAGTCCCCCCGCGCGGTTCGTCGCCCGCCGGAACCGCCGCGCCGATTTTTCATAGAAAATCTCATCCTGCACTTCGCTTCCGAACGAGCCCGCGCCCCTCACGCCGCTGCCGATCTCCACCGCCTTCACTGCTTGCACGCTCATCAACGCTTGCGCCAGCCGCCCGTCCAATTTTTCGTCCCACTGTGCGTGGCTCCCCAGCCCCACGGGAACGTTGTGCGCCACAATCTCAAAAATGCCTCCGACCGTATCTCCGGCCTTCAGAACCGCGTCCACTTCCGCCTTCATTTTCTCCTGCACCTCGGCGTCAATGCATCGCAGGGGAGAGTCCAGGTCCGCGCTCACTGCGTGAATCTTTTTCCAACTAGCCGGTTTTTCCAGCCGCACGTGTCCCACCTGAATCGTGTGGCTCGCGATCTCCGTGCCGAATTCGCGCAGCAGTAATTTCGCAAACGCCCCTGCCGCCACTCGTGCCGCTGTCTCGCGCGCCGACGCCCGCTCCAGAATGTACCGCGCATCGTGGTAATCGAACTTCTGCGATCCTGCCAGATCCGCATGCCCCGGCCGCGGCGCAACCAGCTTTCGCGCGTCTGTGTTTTCCTTCCCCTCTTCCACTGGCAGGATTTTCTCCCAATTGGCCCAATCCCGATTCTCAATGTGCAACGCAATCGGTGCCCCGATGGTTTTCCCGTGGCGGACTCCCGCAAAAATCTCTGCCGTATCCTTTTCGATCTTCTGCCGCCCGCCGCGCCCATAACCAAGCTGCCGCCGCCGTAGCTCGTGGTTGATGAACCGAATATCCACAGGCATCTGCGCGGGCAGCCCGGAAATAAACGCCAGCAGTGCCTGTCCGTGCGACTCACCCGCGGTGTAGAAGCGAAGCATCCCCGATTATTCCTCGCACGATTTTGCGCGCAATCCATTCAAATCAAGTGGAATACAAACAGTGTAGCCGCCGCCACGCCCTCCGTCCAGCAAGCCGCTGCGCCCTCCGCCGCTATGCGCCGCGAATTTTGGGTGGTCATTAGGAAGAGGAAATAACCCGCCGCCAGGCTGCTACTTCATGGTTTCTTTTCCGCCGATGTAGACGGGCATCAAAATCTCCACCGCAATGCCGCGTCGGCCGTGCCCGAGATCGTCGATGCGCACTACTTTTCCGAGAGACTCCCGGTTGAGCGAGCCAGGCTTGTCCGAATACGGATAGGTGACAAACACCCGCATGCCTTCCGTATAGAACTCATTCTTCGACGCGAAGTAAATGCTGTCCCGCGAACTGTTCAGCGTCGGCAGGATTTCGTCGAGGTCAAACCCGTGAGTGTCGGAAGGCCTTACCCGGACTGTTTGTGGAAGCTTGAGCCGCCCTTTGCGCCGCCGCTCCGGGCCCGTCAATCGCGCCATAGTCGAGTGTGAGCATACCTTACTGGTCCATTCGCTTCCAACTCTCGAACATTGGCCGGTTTCTATCAGGGCTTGGGATCGTCGCGGTACTGCAGCGCCTTTCTCTTCCCCGAAATCCAAATTCCCTAAGACTGTCCAGAACCGCATGGAAGCAATCTGGTGCACCGAGCGGATTGCGCCCCGATGTCCTCAAAACTCCGCCGGTGGAAGTATGAGCCCCATGTACGGCACGACTTACCAGGCATTGAACCACGCCTGCCGCGTAATGTTGCTTAAGCTTGGAGCGTAGTAATAGACAGAGCCGATGCTTGAGCTACTATTTGCGATCCTCGAAATGTTTTTGGAGATTTTCTTGGAAGCTGCGTTTGAATTCGCAGCAGAGTCCATTGGTGCCCTCATTTTGCGTGGAGTCGCTGCGGTATTTGATACATCGGAGTGCAAGAACCCCTTGCTGGGGTGTATTGGTTACTTGTTCTTGGGCGGAGTCGCAGGTGGACTAAGCCTCTTCTTCTTCCCACATCCTCTGGTTCATCGTTCCCGGGTGCCGGGCCTCAGCGTGATCATCAGTCCCGTCCTTGCGGGTTTGGGAATGTCAATGGTGGGATCTACACTACGAAAGCGAAACAGGAAGGCATTGCAAATAGAGAGCTTTGGTTATGGCTTCGCATTTGCATTCGGAATGGCCCTCGTCCGCTTCTTCTTCGCCAAATGAACAGAGGGCTCAACCTGGCTGATAAACCCGGAAAACCGAACACGCGAGGTCCCGGTAGGGCACATGTGAGGTTAGGCGACTAATCGGGCGCTTGAACGGGCAAATGCGCCAGAGCGCAACGGAACCAACAGCAGCAGACTATCTTATTCCTCGGTGCGAACCGTCTCCGCAGAAGCCAACAGCAACCGGCAAGGAGTGCTCGCTCCGCGGATACAAGCCAACCTACCCCGCCGGAGGAGCCGGACCTCAGTGGCTTCGGGAAAGGTGTCGGGATAGGCAGCAGCCTCCAGTTCCTTTGTAAAGGGGCGGAGAACCTCATCTCCCGCAATGAACTTCGTTCCGAGTACTTTGGGCCCTGGAGAAAGCAAAATCCAAAACTCCGCCACGCCATCAGCGTCACGGGTGTTAGGGATTGAAATGGTGCGGATGTCGGTAAGTTGAGACCGCCGTTCGTCGACGCGATGATCGATTTCACCGTCGCCGCCCAAAAGTAGCGCAAGGCGCTGACGTGCCTCTGCGTAGGGCTCAGAGATACTGAGTGACAACTCATAGGTTCGTATGGCATCGTCCCTGCGTCCCTGAGCTTCGTAAACGCGTCCGAGGTTATAGCCGATTTCTCCGTTAGAACGTAACAACCAAGCGCTCTTTATGTATTTCTCGGCTTCGGGAACTCTGCCTTCTTCAAACAAGGTCCAGCCGAGGGTTCCCCAAAGATAAGAGATCCACGTGGTCATGCGGCTATCGTCGACCCCAATTTGCTCCAAAGAAGCGTTGCGCATCTTGGATACGAGTGCACCAAGACCAGTCTCTGCGTAATGCTGAGCGGTATGAAGGTCCACATTGAGCACAGCCATTTGATAAGCAACGTTATTAAAACGCATCGGCACTGGCTCAAGGTCGACGGATTTCTTGAACGCCTCTTTCGCTTCGTCCATTTGGTTATTCTTGGCATAGGCCCGGCCCAGGTTATAGAAGACAGTTGGGTCCTTCGGGTCGGCCGTTGCGCCAGATTTCAGAGCGGAAATAGCGTTGTCGTATTGTTTGAGTTCGAGATAGACGCGGCCAAGATTGGCGTTCGCATAACGATCATTCTTATTGATATCTAGCTGCTTAAGATATTGGGGGATAGCTTGGTCATACCTTTTCTGATAAGCATAAGCTTGACCCAGATTGTTATATGCGAACACATCGCGTGGATTTACCTCGATTGCCTTTTTTAAAGAGTCCTCGGCCTTATCGTATTTGTGGAGCCTGTTGTAAATCCAACCAAGATAGTTCCAGGCATTCGTGTAGTCCGGATCTTGTGCGACGAGCGTTTCGAGCAGTTGCGCGGCGCTGGTGTAGTTCTGATTCGCGACGGCACGCTGCGCTGATTCATAGAGTTCTTTGAATGGAGCCTCGGGCAGATATGCATAGCGAAAAACAATTCGTAGCTCCAGTTTCTCGCCCTTGTAATTCTCCGGCAATGGATCGAAGGGCGCAGAGGCGCTGACAGTAGCAAGCGAGGCATCATTGAGTTTGGCCATTTGCGAAGGAATTTCGAGAATCGGCGAGCCCTGTTGCAGTGAACCACTACGCAGGATAACCGCGCGTACGAACACGATTCCCTTATCGCCCCGGGTTATCAGATTCGCTTGTATTTTCGAGGGCCAAGAGTGCCTCAGGACGGCAGCGACTGCCGTGAAATAGGGTCTAATGTCGATTCCGGGAGCTTCGACGGGTCCTAAGGTGAGCATGAAGCCGGGCTCGGGGGTTTTGGCCGCTTCGGTCTGTGCACGTGGATTTGCACCGGCGAATACCGGCACTATCAGCCCAGCCACGAGCAGAACCGATACGGGGACAGTCGGAAACGCTGCGACGCTCGGCATGGAGTCCGCTCCTGTGCGATAGCAGATGCTTTAGACTCCTATTACCTCCCGAAGCTGTCAAGGTTGTGGAAAAGACCGTGTGCCTGGTAACGCGCTTACCGGAGAAGTCCTATTAAAGGGAATGTCAAGAGAAATGCCTCCCCTTCGGCTCGATGCCGACACTTTTTTGTCTCGGCATTCAGCCCAACTGTTTGAACGTGCACTCTCGATTCGAGAGTGGTCTTCCTCAGGCCGAGTCGCTTATTTCGTTCCGGCGTGTGAAGCGCAGGAACGTTTCCTCTTCCCTGTGGTTCCATACCCTTGTTGCGACGGCGCCCTTCGTTTCTGAAACAGCAAGCCTGACAGGTATCCACTTTATGAGTGGCAACGCATGGTCCTATCGGAGACTCGTGGCCTATGGCTTTCTTGGATTGTCCGAGAGGGCATAGGGTGGATTCGGAGACTCGCGTGCTTGAAGCACGGGCCTGACTTCTCCGATGGATACTTCCCCTCGAATCCGAGCGTCTCAAGAACCCGATAGCTACCGCCAGGGATAATTCCCCAGGTGGAACGGACTCTTTGCCAGAGACGCTCAAGCTGCTTGTTGTTTCAAATAGTTGGCGTCGAAACGTACCTCCTTCTTCCAGACGATCAACGTAATCGCGGCAATCTTCCTCGCCAAGGTCAAGCGCGCCATCGTGGGCTTTCTTCCCTTAGCCAGCAAAGCCTCGTAGAAATCGCGTAGCGGTCCAGCCGCGGTGCTGGCTCTCATAGCCGCACCCTTGAAAATATCTTTGAGGTCGTGGTTGTGATTGTCATTGAGACCGCGCAGTGTGACGGGTTTGGTCGAGCGTTGTAGCTGTCCCTCCACGACGCGGTACTGCGCGCTGTCGTGGGTCTCCAACCCCAGCCCGCTGTAGGTCCACAGTTGCCGCTTGGTGCGAAACCGATGAGGCGTCTGCATCAACGCCACCAAGTGAGCCGCCCGAAGCGGACCAATACCAGGAATCTGGCGTAGCAACTTCGTCGCACGGTGCTTCCTGGCCTCGGCCAACAGTTCTTTCCGGGCTTGTTGGCGCACCAGCCGCAGGGCGTCGAGTTGTTGGTAGTAAAGTTCTGCCCGCCGGCGCACGCCTGCTTCGTGAATCTTGGCGAGCCATTCCGAACGATAATGCGGTGCGTAGACTTGCGTCCCGGCACAGGGAATGGCCCAGCCCCGATACAAGGCCTTGAGTCGATTCATCACCCTCCCGAGATCCTTGCTGATCGTCAAATAACTACGGGACAATTCCTTCAACATGCGCAGGCCATGTTCTCCGTGATACACCGAACTGAGCTTGCTCATGTACAACAGTTCGGCCAGCTTGTGTGCGTCGATGCGGTCGCTCTTGCTGCCTTGTTTCAGCAAGGCATTCTTTCGCGGATTACACACTACGAGTTCCGTCACGTGCGGCTTCAGCAGATCGTACAACCAGCCAGCCCAAGTGCCTTCTTCAAACGTGAGGTGCACATCTCCACCCAGCCCGTGGATAAACTGCAGAATGGTGCTCGCTTTGGTCTCGATGACGCATTCCATCACCACCTTGCCGGCAGAATTCAGAACTGCGATCGAAATGCTTTCCTTATGCACGTCCAAGCCGATATATTTAGTGCTAGTCATAGAGGGTGTTCCTTTCTTGTAGGGAATGAGCCAAGCACTCAAAACCTACTCCAAAGGGGCGCCCTTTTATAATGTGTGGA
>DASQYT010000172.1:0-5919 GCA_035639075.1 Candidatus Elarobacter sp. | reverse complement strand
TGGCCGCAAGCTTGGTGACACCCTCATGCGAGAAGGCGAATACCGCCTCGGATTTCCTGAAGATCTGCACGACACGATTCGCCTCAACGGCAGTTGGTCAGAAGATGAGCTGGAGGAATGGGGAGCGGAGCTCCCGACCGTCGTGCTGGATGCTTTACAACGTGACCTAAACCTTGCCCGAGCCCAAGCGGCAACAAAGCAGCATCGCGGCTCCGAGCAGTCAGTTGAATCCGAGCAGCCTGCCGCCAGGTAGGTTTTTCCAGCTACTCAGTGATTGAGCGCCTGCATGGCAGGCTGGAGCCATGAAAACAGGAACGCGGAGACATCCGGAAACTGGGCGAGCACGAGACTAAGCAAAGGTACCGCAGCAAAAGCAGTAATCCGGAGCCAGAAATCCCTCCCCAATTCACCAGGCTTTGTGTCAGTAAGTAGGCTGAGCGTCGCATCGCGGTGCATCTGCGCGTAGATAATGCCTACCATCACCATAATGAAAAAGAACAGCAGGATCAGAAGTGGCCGAAGCGTTAACTTGGGCTCGACGGGATAAACGGTGATCGAGAGAAGCAGGAACACGTACATCCCCGCGGTAATCACGATTAAACTGCGCATGCGCGATAACGCAGCCATGATGAAGTTCACATAAACGAGGCACACGAAGCGCTCGCGAATTTGAGTCGCCTCGGGAATCTGAGACTTGTCAGGCGAATCCTTCTTGATCTCGCAATCCTGAGATTCAAACAAACCGAAACCGGGCTCCAGGGACCAGGCAAGCTGGAGCGACTTGAAGACTGCCCCGCACACGAGGGCCAGTTTCTTCTGGAAGTCTTCGACAAGTCCCACGAAATCCTCATTGAACTCGGCTAATCTGCGCCTCCTATCCTGCGCGAACCTTTCCCGCCAACGCGATTTTTCTGCGTATATCTCTTCCAGCGCGGCGGTGATCTTCCGCCGAAGATCGTCGAACATGTGCTGATCAACCCCTTCGATGGCTGGATTGATATGGGTCACATGCGTGAAGGCTTCCATCTCGCGCGAAATCAGGCGATTGGATTCCTGGAAAGGACCACCTCCTAAGCTCCAGATCGGTTTCCACGAGAAGCCACTGAGCCGCTTCAATGCACGACGTAACGGCAGCCGGTCAAGTGCGGCCAGCATGCGACGACACTCCAGCCAACCAATGAATAACTGCGATAAGGTCGTCAACAACGTCAGAGCCACCCCCAGCAGAGTCGCCGCATAAAGCCGGTCGAACGCCCGTCCTTCGAGAGTCTGCACGGGATGGTTCGAGTTCACCGTGGCAAGCGTGAACAGCAGCACCGTTATCGCCGGCAGATAGACGCGGAGATCGCGAGTCACCGGCTGCAGGGCGGCGGTCAGGCTGCGATTGCCTTCTTCGGTCAGCGGGAAAAAGCGCACTCCCAGTTCCCGTTGGCTTGGAAGGCGCGGCCGGCACCGGTCTAGGAAGATGGTTCCTTGCAGGCTATACCATGTCCACCACAGGCCGGCCACCAGGAGCGAAAGGCAAGCTGGAAGCGGCGAGACTCCGGAAGTTAGGTGTACGTAACGGAAGATGGCCTCGTTTACGTGGAAATCAGAGCCGATGCGATACAACTCTACAGCGACGGCGATGATCACACCAAGCGAGAGAACATACGCAATAGACCAGGTTTTTGACTGCCGCCGGATTAAATCGCTTATCGAACTCGCCACAAGAAGCACCAGGAAGAGCAGTAGGCCCCAGAACCAAAGCTTCCAATGCGAAATGGAATACCAGTGCAGCGCCGGCCAGCCCAGCAGTAGTAAAAGCACCGCCAAAAAAAGGCTGGCCAGGAGAAGAATGTAAGTTCGGCGCCAGTCCCGAACGGGGGCGAAAGTAACGAGCGCTTCAGATGTGGCGAATAGCGATCCCCAACGGATGTAGAAGATAAAGATCAGTACCGTGGCGCAACCGACCCCGGCCAAAAATGCCCATGAGTCCGGAGGGAAGGGTTCGAACTTCTGCAATTTGGCTTCATCACTCCGAATAGAATGCAGTCGGCTGGGAATCTCACAACAATGTGCTTTGTAGTTGTCGAGCAACGCCATGGGCCAATAAGCGTCGCGCCCCAACACGGTGAGCCACATTGCAGGCTTTAGCAGCTGTGATGAATAACCGGAGTGTGGTTGGTTCTTCTCGCCGGAGGTTTGCGGGCGCCCGTCCCCGATTGCCGGCCAGCCATATTCGGTATACCCGGCGGGATCCAGATCGGCATTTTCCGCGGACGGATGGCGATTTTCTGTGGACGTCCGCATCTTGGTCAAAAGACCGAGCATCGCGTTGTAAGTGCCCGCGGAAGAACTGCTCGGAAACACGCGGTCAACGTGAGGGCGGGGCGGTGAATCTGCCGCTGTTGCTGTTTGCTCGTCTTGTCTCGGCAATAAAGAATAAGAGGTGATCGCCATGATTCCGTGCAGTAAATCGTCCTCCACTTCGCGCCGGAAAAGCAGGTCGGCGCCCAGAGTCACCAGCCGTCCTTGTGGATAGGTCTGGCGCAGGTAGCGAGTGAGAAAGACCATATCCAATGGATCGGTGGCGCGGATAATGATGAAGTTAATGTGATGCGCCCGTAATGCAGTGGTTATTCCCAATACGATGGATTCCTGAGAAAGAGGCGTCTGCTGCCGGGAATAAGGCGCCACCGTGTCTTCCTCTTTGGAGGTATCTTCGAGGTTCAACCGCAATGTAAGACGCTGCGGCTTGTTGCCCACATCTTTGCCAGGCTGCTCCACCTGCAGATCACGTTGGTAGGCATTGCGAAGCTGGGAAATCTCGCGCGGAAAATACAGACGAACGACGTCGTCATTATCGTTCTTGCCGTTGTTGCTGTTCGAGTCAATCCCGCAAGTCTGGCTGGCGGAATTGATCATGAATTTCCCGTAGGCGGTTTCATCCTCAGAGAGGATTGCGATTTGTGAGAGCTTGTACTGCAGGGTCCTGGCGTAGCGTAGAAAACGGCAGCCACCGTACAGATCGCTTTCCTGAAAGGGAGTGAAGCTGACGTGCTCTGGCAGACGATCGAGAAACCACTTGCCAGTGACGTAGCTCACCACCGTTCCGCTGTGGACAACCACCGGCCAGGCGAGCGTTTTCACTTCTGGATGCTGGAGCAATTCCCATAGGGAGAAGAACGATCCCGAGAACGTCGGGCCCAACACATAAAGTTTCCTTTGCGCAGATGCCGAGGGTGCTTTCTGTATTTCGCGCATCATCTCCAGCGCGTGGATAAACTGACCCTTGCGGACGCCCCCGGTCGGAGTTTCACCCACCACAAAAACGAACAACACGTCATTGTCATTGAACGAGCTGTCGTAATCGCCGATATTGCCACACGGATTCTGGCTTTGCTGGCTGTCCTTGCAGTGCTTCAGATCTAAATCGGGTCGCCGAAAACGGCGGAACATCATGAGCCCGGGAAGACTTTCTCTCTGCTTTTGATAAGACTGCTGCGCGATGCGCATGTCCAGGTCTGTGGACTCAGCGTGCTCGCCGCTATCCCAGGGCATCCCCCCAGCCCCAAAGACCCAACCTTCCTCCTGGGCGGCTTCCTGTATGGCGTCAATGCTGCGATCAAAGAAAAGGCTGAGGTGCGTACGAACGGGATCTGGCACGGTGGCGATCACGAAATGAATGTGAGAGGCTTCATCACAGGACAAGCCCCATCGCTCTCCCGGAGCACATCCCTTTAGTTCTTCTGCGTTGCTGTAAGCCCCGGTCGGGATAGAGTTACCGTGACCATAAAACCCCGAGATTGTCTTCAGCAAGAAGCAGCGTGGGTCCGGCGGAGGTGGAGTCCAGCGCGGTGCTTCTGATTTTTCGGCCACAACCGGGGCGGCCCGCTGTTTGTCGGCGCCCGCCCCCGCGCGGCGTGGCGGCGCCTGACGCGGCGCGTTCGAATTCGCAAACAACGATATTGCAACTATCGTCGCCAACAATGTTCCTGCGCCCTTATTCATCTCATTCCCGTTATCTCAAAATCGCACAGCATTCCATGCGAATGCACGCGTGCTACCAGTTTGACCAGCGTGAATTTCGTTTAGAGGAACCGCCAAAGCCTCAGGCGGCCTCCGCCGCTTTTGCCTTGGCTGCCATGTTTGCAGGTTGGAGAGGCTATCCGAGTGGATAGTCTCTATCTTATCGGATATAACCGAAGCGACAATCGAGTGTGGTGCCATCATCCCGAAACGATCGGTCGGTCGATCATTTCGATCCGACATGATTTTAGCTGTTGCAAGCGCCTCGCGCCCTGCAGCAGCACGCCTTGCTTCAGGCGGGTTTGGAACCACTGCTTTGCTGTTCTTCCGGAGGACGATATCCCTGGCTTCGCTGGTCCACTTCATCAACCGGCATGGCAAATCTCTACCCGCCCGCCTCAATGCTAAAATTTCTTCTGCGATTTCTTCGGAAGGCACGCACATGCCCGATACTACCCTGCAACTTCCCGCCCCTGCTCCTCTATCGACCACTCGTACGCAATCGGCCCAATTCATCAGGACGCTTGGGAGTCGCGAACCAGTTTTCTACAGCATCGCTAGCCAGATCTGGCCAGTCGATTTTTCCTATCGGCCGACTGGACTGCTCGATCGCTTTCGTCTCCATCCGGGGTAGAGATTTGCTATCGAGTAGGTCGCTCCCACGAAGGCGTGTCGATGCGGCCCGCCCGAAGTGAGTCCCGCTTCAAAACCGCCATCAATCACCAGCCGCGGAACAACCGTGTACGTCAGCGCCCACAGCGAAGACGCGAACCCTGGCGTTGCTTGGTTAAGTCGGGTCTCACCATAGAATTCCCCTGTGAACTGGAGCCGGTGAAGGATGACGTGTGAAAACGCCAGATTCAATTGCTGATTCTTGTCAAAGCCGTACGTATTCGGCCTTCCGATCAGGAATTGAGTGACGTTGAAATCGAAATGAAACCGTGCGATATCTTTGCTCGCTAGAAGGGTAAATGCGTGATCCACGTTCCCCGTTCCTAAACCATCTTCCGTGCTGGCGGAAGGTATTTTGACGGCGTAGCCGAAGGCGAGCGTTGGCACTCGTTTTGTCTGCCTGTAAACGCGAATCTGCGGACCAAGCCAGTTGTCTCCGAAACTCCGATGTGTACCGCTCGCGTCAGTCTGCGACAGGAACGAGGTTGTATTCCAACGCAACTCAACGTCACAAAGCATCCCAAACTTCAAAAGACCACCGACAGACCTCTGCTGGACGCGCTCTCCCGGCCATAGCCGATCCCAACCATACTCCAGTTCCAATACGCCGTACTGCGTAATGTCGGCAGGATTCGCGACTGTCGGCCGGTTCGGGTTTGCGGCGATGGAATCTGCGTAGCAACCTGTCTGCCTTCCCATCCATTGCCCAACCGCCGAATTCGTTGCCGCAAGGCACGCTGCCAAGGTCACAACCGTGAATCGCAAAATGTCCCCCGCAGACTGATAAAGACAGTTGTCTGGCGTTTCCCCCGTAGCGTTCGCATCACTCTGCCGTTCTTGAGCATGACCCAAATATCTCATGCCTCTCCGTGGCTGAATTCGTTGTCGCGCATTATCTGGCTAAAGACGGCCCGAAAGCATTCACCCCGCTGATTGCTGGTATTCCTCTTCGTCTCTTGCGTGACCCGGCCGACTAGTCGCCAATGGCGACCTAAGGCCGCGGCGTAATTATCGGAGGCAATTTTCAGAGGACGACATCCCTCCCGATTCGTCCGTCCACATCTTCAAGACATGCCAAGTCTCTGCCCGTCCGCCTCAATGCTAGAATTTCATTGCGATTTCTTCGGAAGGCACTCACATGCCCAACACTACCCTGCAGCTTCCCGTCCCTGCTCCTCTGACTACCTTCGCGGAAGATGAAATTCTCTTTCGCGACAACATTCGGCAATTTGCCGA
>DASQYT010000171.1:0-8746 GCA_035639075.1 Candidatus Elarobacter sp. | reverse complement strand
AGCGCTCTTGGAGGAGGAACCCAGAGAGGTTTCGGAGCCGCACGTCCGCAACGATTGCCCTATCGTTCTTGTTGTGAAACCGCGTTCCATGCCAATGCCCACGAAAACGACGCGAAGCAGTTCGGGAGCACGAATGACTGCGAAAAATCGCAACGGCCAGCCCGCCTACCAGAGAATTCAGGGCGTCATCCGCAAGCGCATCGATTCGGGGCAGTTGCATCCGGGTGACGCCGTCGCTTCCGAGCGTGACCTCGCCAAAATTCATCAGGTGAGCCTCATGACCGCGCGTCACGCTCTGGCATCACTCGAACGCGAAGGAATTGTCGAGCGCCGTCGCGGCATCGGAACTTTTGTCGCCGCCCCCAAAATTCACTTCAATAAACTGATGAGCTATACCGAGCAAATGTCCAGCCGCAGCCTGGTGGCCGGTTCCAAGGTGCTCTTCGCTAAAGTGCTCGACAATGAAAACGAAGCGGCCGCGCGGCTCTCCCTTCCGCCAACCAGCCACATCATTAAGCTCGAGCGCTTGCGACACGCTGCGGGCGAGCCCTTTGCTCTGGAAACCTGTTACCTCAACGCCGCTGAATTCCCGGGCCTCTTGGACGCGCCCATCTGGCGGGATTCTCTCTTCGGAATCCTCGAGCGCGATTACAAGATCGAACTCGGCTATGCCGATGAAGAAGTTGACGCCACTGCGGCCGATCCGAGAATCGCCGAGACTCTCTCCATTCCCCGCCGCGATCCCCTGCTGCGCATTCGCCAGGTTATCTACTCCACCAAAGGCCGGCCGATCATGTATGTGCTGGGCTTCTATCGTTCGGACCGTCACAACCTCGTCATTCGCCGGTTCCGGTAATGCAGACAAATTCCTTTCGCTGGCTCAAATCTGTCTCAGTTAATGCGTAATACTCAGTTCAGAGAGGACGCCGCATGCTGGTAATCCTGAAGCGCGACGACGAAGAAATCAGCCGCCAGGCCGCGCAACTCATCGCCAGTGGCATACACAAGAAACCTGCATTGACGCTGGGATTGGCCACGGGCAGCACCATGGTCGGCGTCTACAAACAGCTCGCGCATCTTCACAAACAGGGCTCGCTCGATTTCTCGCGCGTCATAACCTTTAATCTTGATGAGTATCTTGGGCTTGGCGCTGCTCATCCTCAGAGCTTTCATTATTTCATGCAGGAAAATCTCTTCGCCCACATCAACGTGAACCCTCGCAACGTCCACATTCCCGACGGAACCATCCGCGGCAATTACGATCAGTACTGCGCGTCTTACGAAGAGTCCATCCGGAAAGCCGGAGGCATCGACCTTCAGCTTCTGGGAATCGGGCGTAACGGCCACATTGGTTTCAATGAGCCGACTTCCAGCATCGGCTCTCGCACGCGCCTGAAGGTCTTGAGCAAGGAAACGTTGGACGACAACGCAAAATTCTTTGCGCCCGGTGAGGAGAGTCCGCGCTGCGCCATCACCATGGGCATCGGCACAATCCTGGAGGCGCGTAAAATTATCTTGCTCGCCGCCGGCGCAGCGAAGTCCGCTGCGGTCGCGAAGTCCATCGAAGGCCCAATCACCTCCGCGGTCTCCGCTTCCGCCCTTCAATTGCATTCCGATGTGACTTTCATCATCGACGACGCGGCGGCGTCGCAGCTTACCCAGCGAGATTACTATCACCGCGTGCTAGAAATGACCGCTCTCTTGACTCCCGATCGCCTCGGGTAAATCCAACTCCCCTCTCTCGACTTGACCGTGAACGCAATTACAGGTCCGATTTGCCGTAAACTTGGTGTCCAGGTAGGAGTCGCACTGCGCGAACGCATGAAACCTCCAAAGCTCTTCCCCATGTTCCTCAAGCTTGGCGCTAGGCCATGCCTCGTCGTGGGAGCGGGCGCCATCGCCGAATCCAAAATTGCCAGCCTTCTCGAGGCCGGCGCTCGCGTGCGAGTTGTTGCGCCCGAAGCGACGGAGCAAGTCCGTTCCTGGGCGGCATCCAAAACCATCGAATGGCATCAGCGGCCATTCCAGCCTGCCGATCTCGAGAGCATGTTCTTGTTGATTGCAGCCACGTCCTCCACTGAACTTCACGAGCGCATTTACAAGGAAGCAACCCAGGGCGGCGTCCTCTGCAACATCGTGGATGTTCCCGCTCTATGCGATTTCTACTACCCTTCCGTCGTCCAGCGTGGGGCGCTGCAGATCGCCATTTCGACCGCTGGGCAAAGCCCGGCCCTCGCCCAGCGCCTCAGGAAGCAACTCGAAGATCAGTTCGGCCCGGAATACGAAGAATGGCTCGCGCAGCTAGGCGAAGCTCGCGATAAGCTCCGTTCCGCCAACGCGAATCCTGAGCAACGGAAACGCTTGCTGCACGAGGATGCCAGCGAGGAAGCCTTCGAAGCCTTCCTGCGAAATCGCCGCCAGAAGAAACTCCAGGGCAAGTAGTCCCGGTACTTCGCGAACAGTCCATTTCGCTCCTCTTCTCATCAATATTTTCGATTCATCAAATTCATACTTTCGCGCCTTCCCGTACCATCGGCGGTGCTAGTGTTGCATTGTTGTATCAGCGGTGGCCGCCTGTTGGGATTGCTGCCGCTAGAAGGGCCGCTGGCCCAGGCCGGCGGCGGGATTGCATCCAATCCAGGTGCTGCTATGAAGGGAAAAGTCTACTTGATGGGGGCCGGTTCAGGAGATCCTGATCTTCTGTCGGCCCAGGCTGTGCGCGTGCTGCGCGCTGCCGAAGTCGTCTTACATGACGACCCGGTTTCGGCGGAAATCCTTGAATTTGTGCCCGCCTCGGCGCAAGTGCGCAATGTGCACAAGCTTGGCTTGCAAGCAAACAGTCTCCAGGAAAAAATTCATTCCTTGCTCATCGCCGCCGCCCGGGATGGTCACTATGTCGTGCGCCTTAAAACGGGCGATGCGCTTTCCGCTGCTCAGGCTGACGACGAGACAGTAGCTCTTGCTGAGGCGGGAGTCGATTTCGAAATGATTCCCCAGGCCGGATCGGCCGTGGGAGCCGCCGCAGGCGCAAACTCGCGCTGAGAGCTCTCATCGAAACTAGCCGTCTCATCCGGCAGAGGCAATTCCCTGCCTTTTCCGGAGAAGCAGTTCCCTGGCTTGTTCAGAGGCCTCTTTCACCAAATAGCCCATCTTTGGATGCGAGGGCTCGAGATCGGCCTGGATCCCCCGCCGCTCCAATTCTTCTGAAGTGGTCGGCCCGATAGAAGCCACAACTGCGCGCGCGAGACCGTTCTTCACTGCTTCCTCCACCTTCATCTCGGCGGCAACCTGGAACAGATGGATCGCTTGAACCGCGGTCGTAAAGAGCGTCACTTCCACAGTTCCTTCGGCGATTGCTTTAATTGCCGCGCGCAGAGGCGCCAAGTCGTGCGGCAACGCCCATTGATAAACAGGCACGCGCGTCACTTGCGCGCCTCGCTCGCGCAGACCAGCCAGTAATTCAGGATTGGAAACGCCGTATTCCTGAACAGCGACTCGGGCCCCTTGCAAACTCAGTCCTTGCGAATTCTTGGCCGCATCGTCGAGTGCGCTCAACAGTTCATGCCACGTATTCGGCTCGGGCGCGGTGATCGCGGGAGTGACGCCGATTTCGCGCAGGGCCGCGACGGGCTTCGGCCCGCGCGCCACGACTTTCACACGCTGAAGCGATGCGATGTATTCGTCGCGTTTGTGTGCCGTCTCGACAACATTCAAGAGGGCCCGCGTTCCCACACCGGTCAGGAAAATGACCATGTCAAATTTGCGGTCTATAAGACCCGCCGCGAGGGCCAGAGCTTCCGTGTTCGATCCCAGCGGCACTTCCCGCATGGAAGGCGCAACGATTGCCTCCCCGCCGTAGGTGGTGATCAATTTGGCCATCTCTGGAGCGCGGCGGCTTTCCAGCGACAACACTCGCAATCCCGCAAATCCGCTCACAATAATTGATTATTATCTAGAAATGTGCATCCTGCCAGCTTCAATTGAGCGCGGCCCAAAATCAGGTAAATCCCTGGGAGGCTTAGGGTGTTCGCCCGATTGTATCTTCTTGGCCCCCCGTTAGACTCGGGTCGAGGCTTGTGTGGCGTCCCAGGCTTTCTAGATCGCGCACACAACTCCGCAGGCCCCAAGGTGAGACGTGGCAGCCGCGCAGGTGGGTCCCCTGTATTCCCGAAGAATGGTTTCACGCATTGAAACGCACGAGCATGTGTGGGTCTGCTGGCGATGCGAAGGAATCGAAGACGTTTCCCGCGTTTGCGATCTAAGCGTGGGCGGATTGTTCGTCTCCACTTCCGTTCCCCGAAAGCTGGGCGCGCGCGCCAAGATTGATTTTCTTGTTCCCGAAGGACAGATCCGCGCCGAAGCCGTCGTGCAGCATCAGGTTCCCAACGGTGGCCTGGGCTTGAAGTTCACCGCGATAACCGATCAGGACTGCCCCCACTTGATCGCCTTGATAAACAGGATTGGCACCCCGCCAACTCCTCCGCGCGCGAACTAGCGCGTTTGGCTGGTTGATTTCTTCCGGCGATAGTCACTTTTCCGCGGAAAACTTATACGTCGTGGTGGTGTGGTACCGCTCGCCGGGATTCAGCGCCACGGACGGAAATTTCGGCTGGTTCGGCGAATCGGGAAAGTGCTGCGTTTCCAGGCAGAACGCGGAGCGTTTCGGATACGTCGCGCCGCCTTTCCCTGCGGACTTTCCATCGAGAAAATTGCCGGTGTAAAACTGAACGCCCGGTTCCGTGGTCCAGACTTCCAGGACACGGCCTGAAGTGGGCTCGACGACGCGCGCGGCCAAGGATTCGTTGAAGCCGGCTGAGCGGCGCAGGACAAAATTGTGGTCGTATCCGCCGCCGAGCTTCAGCTGCTCATCGTCCTGGCTAATGCGTGCGCCGATCGCCGTGGATTTGCGAAAATCGAACGGAGTGCCCGCGACGTCGCGCAGTTCCCCCGTGGGAATCAATCCGGAATCCACCGGAGTAAACTTGTCGGCCTCTATCGTCAGCAGGTGGCCGAGAATATCGCCGTTACCTTGCCCAGCGAGATTGAAGTAAGAGTGGTTGGTCAGATTGACCACAGTTTTCTTGTCGGTGGTGGCGGAGTATTCGATCTTCAACGCGTTTGCATCCGTCCAGGTATACGTGACGGTGACTTTCAAATTTCCGGGGAAGCCTTCCTCGCCGTCTTTGCTGAGGTAGGAAAGCTCAAGCGACTGGCCGTCTTTCTTGGAAAGAGTTTTGGCTGTCCATACCGCTTTGTTGAAGCCCTTGACGCCGCCGTGCAGGCTGTTCTCGCCGTTGTTTTTTGCAAGCGTGTAGGTCTTGCCGTCCAGCACAAACTGCGCATGGCCGATGCGGTTTCCGTAGCGGCCAACCAGCGCGCCGAAATAACTTTTGTCATTCACGTACCCGTCGATTCCATCGTAACCGAGGACCACGTCGGCGAGCTTGCCGCCGCGGTCCGGAACCTTGAGCGAGACGACTGCCCCGCCATAGTTCGTGATGGAGACTTCCGCTCCGTTCTTATTCGTGAGCACAAAAAGATCGGCCGGCTGGCCATCCGGAGTTTTCCCAAAGGATTTTTTAGTTGTCGAACCAGATTGAGATTTTGCGCCAGCCGGCGACAGAGTGGTCATAAGCAACGCTCCCGAAAAAATTGTAACCGCCATCCAACACTTCATTCGAGTCCCCCGTACGATCGTTTTCCGGTTGCAGCACGGAATCGCGTCAATAATTTTACTTGCTGGCGCGCACTTTCGCTCAATGAATTATTCATTCGCAGGATGCCGTGGAGCGAGCTTTTCGATGGCGGGAAATGGCGCGGAGGCGGTGAAGGAATGCTCCGGAACGGCGGTCCCGGAGCGCAGTGCTTTCGCCATCAAGGTCATGGCTTCTCCCGTGTTGGGCGGGACAATCACCGTGGCGGCCAATTGCCCGGTACGAACCCACGCCTGGCCCGTTCTGGGCACTCCATCGCAACCGATGATGGGAATGCTAAGCCACTGGTCCCGCTCCGGATCGGGAATCGTCTCATCGATCGCTTTGCGCGCGCCGATGCCCATAGCGTCATTCTGCGCGACGATCAGGTCAATACGCAACCGCTGGGCGGCCATCAAGCGGAGCCACGAACAAACGCTTTGGTGAGCGCTTTCTTCGGTCCACCGGCCTCGCAAGGTAGTTACGTGCACGTTGGGCGCGAGCAGTTCCTGGAGCCCCGTATAGCGTTCGCGGGAGACCGAACTGAGCGAGGGTCCTTGAATGAGGAGGATCGAGCCGCCTCGGGGAAGAAGAGCGGCGACCTGGCGGCCCTGAATCCGGCCAACTTCCACTTGATCGGCGCTTACGGAAAAAACGGGAGAGCGAGCAGTCTTGCGAAGCTCGATAGCGTATTCGGCGTGACGACTGAGAATTGCCCAGCCGATACCGGTGCCCGCGGCAGTTTTAGCGACTTGCGGAAAGGACGTGGCACCGACAGGCTCGACGAGGATTCCGCTGGGCCGAAGAGACGGTTCCGCTTGAATGGCTTTGAGAAGCTGGGTGCTTTGCGTGATGGCGTCGTCGTTGGCATAAATGATCTGGGCCTCGACATCGAGTTCCGCGGCGGCAGCTTTCGCGTCCGCAGCTTGTTCCATCTGATAGTCGTTGTCCTTGGTTATCAGGGAGACCAGAAAACGCAAAGTGGTCATCCGATACCTCCGCCATCCCAAAAAAGCCAAATCACCAGCGCAGTGAAGACATGAAGAATTGCCAATCCAGCCACGCGTGGTTTAGCGAGTTGTATGAGCATGCGCCGACTCGGATAGTTGAATCAAGCCGGGGAGCAGATTTCCAAATTCGGCGTCTTGAGGCCGGCCGAAGGCAAAATAAACCTTGTTGTAGAGCGCGTAGAGATTGTCGTAAACGGCCTTCGCCGAAACTTGCGGCTGAAAAACTTTGTACTGCGGGCAGATTCTGTCTTGCGCTTCCTCTACGGTCTTGAAAACGCCCGCAGCGAGAAAGGCAAAAATGGCCGAACCCAGGCTGACCACATTGCCCGCAGGAACGAGCACGGGCCTGCCCAGCACATTCGCATACACCTGATTCAGGACATCGTTTTTCTGGGGAATCCCGCCGGCGTTGATGACCCGCCGGACGATGACGCCGTGCTCTTCCATGCGATCGAGAATGACTCGCGTGTGCAATGCAGTGCCTTCAATGGCGGCGAACAATTCGTCCTGCGCGGTGGTCTGCAGATTCCAGCCGAAGGTAATGCCACGCAAGTTTGGATTTACCAGAACCGTGCGGTCGCCGTTGTCCCAGGTAATGCGCAGAAGGCCGGTTTGGCCGGCGCGATAGTTTTCCAGTCCACGGGAGAGAGTCGGCACGTCGGTTCCGGCGCGTGTAGCAATGGATTGAAAAATATCGCCAACCGCAGAAAGACCGGCCTCGATACCGGTTCGTTGTGGGTGCACGCTGCCCTGGACGACGCCGCATACTCCGGGAACCAAACGCACTGACGGTGTGATCCCGATAATGCAGGTGGAGGTTCCGACGACATTCACGATGTCTTCGCTGCGGCAACCGGCGCCAATGGCATCCCAGTGCGCGTCGAACGCTCCGACAGGAATGGGAATACCAGGCTTCAAACCGAGTTGCTGCGCCCAGTGAAGCGAAAGCCGGCCTGCGAGCTGATTGGAAGTGGCGAATTCACCGTTGATTTTTTCGCGCACTCCAGCGAAGAGTGGGTCTACCTTGACGAGAAAATTCTCCGGCGGCAGGCCGCCGAGCGAAGCGTTCCACATCCATTTGTGCCCCATGGCGCAGACGCTGCGCTTCACTTGCTTCGCATCCGCGATGCCGCAAAGCGTTGCGGCGACCATGTCGCAATGTTCAAACGCAGAGACGAATTCAGCGCGCTTCGCGGGATTGTGGCGAAGCCAGTGGAGGAGTTTCGAGAATCCCCATTCCGAGGAATACACGCCGCCACACCAGTCGATCGCGGCGAGCTTCTCACGATGCGCGGCCGCAGTGATTTCGGCGGCTTCGGCTTTGGCGCGGTGATCGCACCACAAGTAATAGTCATCGAGCGGCTGTAGGTTTTTGCCGACGGGAATGACGGAAGAGCCGGTGGTATCCAGCGCCAGGGCGAGAATCTGATCGGCCGGAACGCCAGACTTTCGAACGGCTTCACGCGTCGCTGCCGCCAATGCGCGCATGTGATCTTGGTGCGACTGCGTGGCGCAGTCGGGATCCTCACGTTTGCGGTGCAGCGGATATTCAGCGTTAGCGGATGTGAGCAGCCCGCGTTCGCTGTCCACGATGGAAACGCGAACGCTCAATGTTCCAAAATCCACTCCGGCAACGACCGCCATTTACCTTCCCTGTTCGAATGTTTTGCGCCTGCTCGTCCCAGCAGCCGGAATCTTCAAGCCTTGCGTTTAGGCGAGAATTTGACGCAATAAATCAGACCCAGGACGAACAATAGGCCTCCCCACCAAACCGGAGCGTGCAGTTCGGCTAATACCGTGCTCGGGGGATGCGACCATTCCGCCAGCCCGCTGACAAATATCAGAAACCCGTACACCAGCAAAAGTACGCCTACAAAGAACCAAACCGGAATGATGTGATGCTTTTCGCTCATCTCGCCTCACCAGAAAATAATTTGAAGGACCAGCAAGATCGCTAGGGCTGCAATTCCCCAAAAAAGCGGCCGGTGCAGGAAACTCGCGTGCTCTTCCCGCGCCACTTCCGTCAAGCTGTAGACAAGTCCT
>DASQYT010000170.1:0-6308 GCA_035639075.1 Candidatus Elarobacter sp. | reverse complement strand
CCCGCAGTGCCGGCGTTTTATCACCATCCGAAAACGATCGACGATCTTGTGAAGCAATATGTGTGCCGCGTCCTGGCGCAAATTGGATTGGCGCAGGAACAGATGTATCGCTGGGCAGGCACACCGGCTGCGAAAAAAGCGCAAGCGTGAAGCAGCACGAAATTCAAAAATGGCCAGCCGCATCAAAACCGTCCTCGAAATGATCAAGTTCGAGCACTCCGTGTTTGCTCTTCCCTTCGCGCTGACGGGAGCACTACTGGCCGCGCGTTGGACACTTCATAGCTGGCCTTCGCTTCGCCAAGTCTTGTGGATCATAATCGCCATGGTCGCCGCACGGTCCGCGGCTATGACCATGAACCGCATCGTCGATCTCCGCTTTGACCGCGAGAATCCGCGAACGAAACAGCGCGCGATTCCAACCGGCGCGCTGACGCTGCAATTTGCATGGCTCTTCACGGTTGTTGCGGTCGCATTATTTTTCACGGCGGCGTGGCAATTGAATCCGCTCGCTCTGAAGCTTGCGCCGCTGGCCATCGCAATTTTATTTTTCTATTCCTTCACCAAGCGCTTCACCAATTGGTCGCATCTTTTTCTGGGATTTGCGCTGGGCGTCTCTCCGGCGGCAGCCTGGATCGCCATTACGGGCGGCCTCGATTCGCGCATGCTGATCCTTTGTGCGGCGGTTACGCTGTGGGTTGGCGGGTTCGACGTGCTCTACGCCTGCCAGGATGTTGATTACGATCAGCACGCCGGGCTCTTTTCCGTGCCCAAGAGATTCGGGATTGCCAAAGCGCTGCTCATCGCGCGCATGATGCACATCGGCGTAACCGCATTTCTGGCCTGGCTGGCGTTAAGCTTCGGCTTGCCGTGGCCGGCATGGGCGGGAATCGCAGTCGTCGCGTCGCTGCTGGCGTACGAACATTCCCTTGTCAAAGCGGATGATCTCAGCAGGCTAGACGCTGCGTTTTTCGCGGTGAACGGCTATATTAGTATATTGTTTCTGCTGTTCTGGGGCGCCGCGGCTGCGGTTTGGCGCGTTTGAAACTTTCGACGGATTTAGAATGAGCGAACTCACGATCACCGACCTGCAGTTGAAGTCGATTGCGGAGAAAGTTTTCGCCGGCGAGCGTCTTGCGTTTGACGACGGCATCAGCCTGTATCGTTCGCCGGACCTGCTCGCCGTTGGCTGGCTCGCGAATTACGTTCGCGAGAAAAGACACGGCAACGTCACCTATTTCAATGTCAACCGGCACATCAATCCGACAAATATTTGCGTCGCTCACTGCAAACTGTGCGCGTTTGGCCGCGACCCCAACGCGCCGGGCGCATACAATTTTTCGCTGGAAGAAATTTACGCCCGCGCCGAACAGGGAGCCCGCGAAGGCGCATTGGAATTCCACATCGTCGGCGGTTTGCACCCGGATTTGCGGTTTGAGTATTTCCTGGAGATGATTCGCGGGCTGAAGCAGCGCTGCCCGGGCGTGCACCTGAAAGCGTTCACCATGGTTGAAGTGGGCTACTTCGCCCGCATCGCGAAGCTGTCGACCAAAGAAACTTTGCTCAAACTAAAGGAAGCCGGTATCGATTCCCTGCCCGGCGGCGGCGCGGAAATTTTTCATCCCCGGGTGCGCCGGATTATTTGCGACCACAAGGTCAGCGGGCAGATGTGGCTCAACATTGCACGCCAGGCGCACGAAATCGGTTTGCGCTCGAACGCCACGATGCTCTACGGGCACGTGGAAACAGAAGAAGAGCGCGTCGATCATCTCGTCCGGCTGCGCGAATTGCAGGACGAGACACATGGTTTTGTGGCGTTTATCCCGCTGGCGTTTCATCCCGACAACACGGCGCTTTCCCACATTCCGAAGCCTACGGGCTACGCCGACTTGCGCAACATCGCTGTTTCTCGGTTGATGCTCGATAATTTTGAACACATCAAGGCGTACTGGATCATGCTTTCGCCCAGCGTCGCGCAAATCGCCTTGCGCTTCGGCGCGAACGACCTCGACGGCACGGTGGTCGAAGAAAAGATTTATCACGACGCCGGCGCTAAAACGTCCGAGTTCACGCCGCGCAGTGAATTGGAACGCTTGATTCGCGCGGCAGGACGCGTGCCAGTCGAGCGCGACACGCTGTATCATCCCGTCGACCGCTCGAAGATGCCGCCGCTTCCTCCGTCCGCGCGCACGGATCTCGTCTCGCTTACGCTCAACGTGTAAGCCCGTGGTAGACTCTCTTGCGTTGAAGGAAGATGGACTCGCGGTTCCTGCCGCTTTGGAAGCTTAGTTCAGCGGATTGTTGCGGCCTTCTGGGCGACCTTCTCCAAGACTTCGGGAGGCAGAATCGCGTAGCCCTTTTCCTGGGCGATCTTTTGACCGCTGGTGTAGACCCACTTCAAGTAGCTGGCCACGGAGCTGCCCCGGCGGGGTTCCTTGGCGACAGCCGGCACATAAAGCCACGTGAAGCTGCTGATCGGGTAGCTTTCTTTGCCGGGCGCATTTGTCAGGGAAACGCGGAAATCATTGTTCATTTTGCTCCCGCTGGCGGCTGCCGCGATCGACTTTGCCAAAGGCTTGACGAATTCACCCGCTGCATTCTTGATGCTGGCGATGCGGACCGCCGAGCTGGCGGCAATGTTGAGTTCGGTATATCCAATCGCGCCCGGCGTGCTGCGCAGCTTGGCTACCAAATCCTGCGAACGTTGGAAGGCTTGACCCACGGGCCATTTCGGCGATTCGCTGCGTCCCGCCGTGGCAAGAAACTCAGGACTCACTTTCGCCAGGTAGTCGGAAAGAATGTAGTTGGAACCTTTGCCTTCGTTGCGATGAAGTACTTGAATGGGAAGCTCCGACAGTTTCATGTCCGGATTGAGCTTGGCAATCGCGGGATCGTTCCACGATTTGGTTTTTCCCAGAAAAATGTTGGCCAGCACCGGCCCAGTAAGTTTGAGTTCGCCCTTCACGTCTGGCAGCTCATAGATGATTACAATCCCAATCAAAACGGCTGGCAATTCAAGAATCGATTTGCCCGAAGCGCGCAACTGGGCTTCGGGAATCGGCGCATCGCCCCCGCCAAAATCACCTGAGCCTGCAAGAATGTTCCGGGCGCTCTCCGCTGTTCCCACGGCCATGTAGCGAATGTCCGTGGCGGGTTGCTGTGCGTGAAATTCGTCGGCCCAGCTTTTATAGAGCGGTTCCGGCATGCTGGACCCGGTCTCTACGAGGACCATTTTCTCTTGGCCATGTGCCCCCGCCGGGAGCAAGAATATCCATCCGAGAAAAACTGCAGGGAGCCTGAATGACCTGGTACGCACACGATCCTCTCAATCTTCCGGAAATGTATCCAAATTCCGCGTTCAGTCAACAGATAATTTTACAACGTATACAACGAGACTAGCGGAAGGAATCAGGTGCGTGAAAGGGGGCGAAAGTACAGTTGTGTGGAATCTGGCACTAAACGATGGCGACGCGCAACTTAGGTGAATTCTGACCCGTCTTAAGCCCGTATTACACTGACATGCGAGGAGCCCTCTTGGAATGCGAACGATTCTATTGCTCACCATCTCGAACATCTTCATGACCTTTGCGTGGTACGGCCACTTGAAATTCCGCGGCGAGGCGCTTTGGAAAGTGATCCTAGTGAGTTGGGGGATCGCCTTCTTCGAATACTGTTTCCAGGTGCCCGCGAACCGCATCGGCTCTTATCAATTCAGTGCCGCTCAACTGAAGACCATTCAGGAAATCATTACTCTCTCGATCTTTCCAGTTTTCTCCGTGGCGTACCTCGGCGACAAATTCAGGTGGAATTACGGCGTCGGTTTTGCTTTTATCGTGATTGCCGCATTCTTTGTCTTTCACAAATGGTAGTCTAAACAGTCCTGGCCCACTTCTACGCTTGGGAGTTTTCATGCGTTCCGAGAACATTTTCATTTGCACGCTTTTCCTCCTGACTGGCGGCTTATCGGCGCGGGCCCAGACGGTCACTCCTTCGCCGGAAACTGGAGTCACTCCGAACACTCTTCTGCTCTACCGCGCGGATCTTGTTCCCGGCAAGGAAGCGGCCTACGCGCAGACGGAATCGGATATTGCCCGCGGCTATGCGAACGCAAAGATTCCGGTCTACTGGCTCGCTCTCCAGTCCGCCACAGGTTCGCCGCACGTGCTTTACTTCGATGGATTCGACACATTCGCGGAAATCGAAAAGGCGGGGACGGACGTAGCCGAAGGTCTCAGCACTTATCCGGAAATCGCCAGCCTCCAGCAAAAGTTGCAGGAATTCGTTACGGCCGCGCGCACGGTCATGGCCTTCCGCCGCGACGACCTGAGCTATCACCTCAACAAGATCGACCTCGCCAAAGCGCGCTACGTTCGCGTCACCATTTTTCAACTCCGGCCAGGCTACGAAGACGAATTCTCCGATGCGTTCCGCGCGCGCGCCAGGATTCATGAAACCAACGACGTCGAAACTCCCTGGATGGTCTATCAGGTCCACTCGGGACTTACGTTGCCCGCGTTCCTCGAATTCCAGCCCATGGATTCCCTCGGCGAAATTGACGATGCGCTCGATCGCGAAAAAAGAGGCCGCCGTGCTCCCGTCGAGAAGCGCCCATCGCCGCCCCAGAAGTGGATGAAAGACACGGAAGTCAGTTTTGAAACGCAGATTTACAACGTCAGCCTTGCGATGAGCGACCTCTCGGCGCAGTCCGTAGCCGTGGCGCCCACACCAGCACGTCCTGTCTTCCAGCGAAATGGAGGAGAGGCCGCGAAGCCAGGGCGACGCCGAAGGATTCCGCCATCGAGTTTTGCGCAAGCTCCGCTTCGGCGCGCTGAAGCGGCCACGGCGGATGATGAATCTCCCCACGAATGATTCGGTTGCTTCCATCCACTGTGTAGAGGCAATACCGCTCCGTCAAGAAATGCTCGAGTGTTCCGCTTTGCGGGGAAAAGACCTTGCCTAAAGGGCGATATCGGCACTTCAGAAATGCAGCCGGCTCTCCTCGATGCGTCCGCTCGCTTTCGTAATGATTCCAGCCGTCCTGGTTCGTGCAGCTCATTCGCGCTCGAAAATACGGCAAGTGAAACCACGCCCGCGCAATTGTCACTGCCAGCGCATTGCCCGCGTCCAGACTGAAAAACCACACGCCGGGCTTACCTTCGCATTTCACGTAGGTTCGGACGTTCAATTCAGGAAATGCCGAAAGCCATGGAAGCGCAGGCGTCCCGCGTAACCGCACACCGGTCATCCGAAACGGAACTACCGCGAGCCACCCACTCCCTTCGAAAGTATCGATTTGCAATTGCGGCGGAAGTAGCGACTGCAGCGCTGCTGCATCGACTTGCCAGTGCGCGAAGAGCAGGTCGTGCCAGCTCTGCGCCATCACCCACGGCCCTGCGGACATTGGCCATGGCCGGTGCGCCACTTCTTGCAGGATCACACTCATCCGCGTTTACAAGACTTCCTCGACAAGCTCATTTTCTGAATATACCCTTCCACCGGGCTCCCGAATCGAATTCCTGTGAATTCAAACAGAACGAAAGCGCCAAAAGGAGAGAAACCATGCAGCGCAAGGCATCCGCGGTTTGGCAAGGCGGTTTGAAAGATGGCAAGGGCACGATTTCGACGGACAGCGGCGTCCTAAAACAGACACAATACTCTTTCAGCACGCGCTTTGAAAACGGCGTGGGCACGAATCCAGAAGAGCTTCTCGCCGCGGCGCATGCCGGCTGTTTTACGATGGCGCTCTCTGCCCAATTGGGAAACGCGGGCCTGACCGCAAGCAAGCTGGAGACAACAGCGACGATTTCTCTCGAAAAGTTGCCGGACGGGTTTGCCATCACGAAAAGCCACCTGGATCTCGTCGCGCAAGTCCCCGGCGCGGACAAAGCCAAATTCGACACCGCCGTGAAAGCCGCCGAAACCGGCTGCCCGGTCTCGAAACTGTTCAAGGCGGAAACCAGCGTCAGCGCGCGGTTGGTATCCTAAGAAAGAAGCCGGGGGTCTTCTCACCTGACGTTCCACTCGACGGCTTCCTAGAGCGCTCTTGCCAAACGTTCTCTTTGAAAGGCTCAAACAGGTACAATGCCCCACATGATTCCAGCTCCGGGAGCGTTCGCTGCAGGTGTCGCGATCTTTCTAATCGTGCTCTGGGACGCGTTCGAGGCCATCATTCTCCCGCGCCGCGTCACGCGAAAATTCCGCCTCGCGCGCCTTTTTTACCGCTCCACCTGGAACGTTTGGAAGTTTGTGATTTGCCTCATCCCCAAGCCCAAGACCCGTGAAGCTCTGCTCGGTTTCTATGGCCCTCTCTC
>DASQYT010000169.1:0-7681 GCA_035639075.1 Candidatus Elarobacter sp. | reverse complement strand
GAGTCCCTGTACGGAGGAAGGGTGCGGCTATTTACGGCGGAGAGCCTGGAAGCCATGCTGCTAGAATCGTCACTCGCGGTGACTGCAGAGCGTGGCGTACGGGTCATATCGGATTACTTGCCGCCAAGGGTTCCGCGAAATGATGAGTACGAGCGGATTTTCGAGCTGGAGCGCAAGCTGGGCAGGCGACCGGAGTTTGTCTCAGTCGCCCGCTACACGCATTGCCTGGCACATCGCGCAGGTCCGGGCATGAAGGACGGTGCATGAACAGCGTCATAGCCCAGTCCTCGGCGTTCGGATCTCGCATGATGACGCCTGATGCCGGTATTTCGCTCGGGCTCGGCCTTACCAACGAGTGTAATCTCGCCTGCGCCTTCTGCTACCGCGATCCGACTCGCGCGGATCGTCTCTCCCTGGATCAAGTGAAGGCAGTCATGGAACGCTTGCCCGTACGGTCGGTGAATCTCGGCACCGGTGAGAACGGCATGCATCCCGACTTCAAGGCAATACTGGCCTACCTGCAGACGAAACCCGTCAAGCTCACCATCACTTCCAATGGCCATAGTGTTGCTGTTCTGGAAAACAATGAACTGCGAGCCTTCCATGACATCGAGTTCTCACTCGATTACGCGTCGCAAGCGGAACAGGATGAACAGCGCGGGCACGGCAATTGGGCGCTCATCCACCAGCAGGCAGAACGGTGTCGGAAGGTGGATATTCCTGTAACCATCATCGCCGTCATGATGAAGTCGAACTACTTGCGTTTAGTGGATGTGGCGCGAGTAGCCAAACAGTTTGACGCTCCTTTGCGAGTAAATGTGTACCAAGCCGTGCGATCGGACATCTATGCCCTGACCTACGAAGAATATTGGGAGGGGTTCCGGCGTCTCTTTGAGGAGACCGACGTAATCGCTATTGGCGAGCCGCTCGTCCGTGCGATGGCGGGACTCCCACCGCTCCGAGCCGGTTGTGGCGTGAGCACCGTGCGAGTGACGCCAAGAGCCACGACACAACCCTGCGTCTATTGGCCAGGATCGGGAGAGCCGCTTTCAGATTTTATCTCCACAGGCGCCAACATTCTGAGCTCAACACCCTTCGAGCAGGCACGGACACTTCCTCAAACCTGCAATCAGTGCGAGTTCCGCGAGTCGTGTCACGGCGGATGTGCCGGACGACGGCGCCTCCAGGGCGCGCTGCTAGAGCCTGACTCTTATTGTCCGATCATTCGCGGGCAACGCCCGACGCTGCGGATCCGCACGGCTGCAAATCGCGATTTGCCCAAGCTGAGCAGTTCCTGCACCACCGTCGTGATCGCCAGGTAGTCTGAGGGGAGGACGAAACAGACGTTTTCTGGCCTTTTGGTGTTCCAGCAGCTCAAATGCCTGACGATCACCGTCTCGTCGAGCCGCGATTTGCTGCGTTTCTTGTGTAACTGTCACTGAACAGTCAGGATCGTGTTGGACGGGCTCTCGCTTTGGAGCCTACAGTTAGAAACGTGCTTTTCTGCTGCCCACGGTGCCAGCGTGAGGAGGAAATCATTGGGGACCGCAACCCGAGCTGCATGAACTGTCGCGTCGAGATGGTCCCGCCTTCCGATTATTCGCAGGTCTCGATGAGTCCTTACACCGCGATCGTGCGCATGAAGACCATCAGTGAGAGGTGCGGGATCGACCACGCGCGCACAAACGGGAGATTCAAGAGGGAGCGCGAAGCATGGGCAGCCGGCATGCTCGCGCTTGCGCTGTCAAAGTTGAAGGACGATGTGTGGTGGGTCGAGGTCGAGACCGTTGATGCCACTCCCGACACCAAATTGCGGCAGATCGATCAGACCGCAAACGGAAACGTGATCAACACCCGCAACATCGAGAATGTGGATTGGGAAGAGAATGTGGACGACATAATGACCGTCATCCGGAAGAAGTGCAAGCGCAGTTATCCCAGCGACTACCTGCTTGTGGTCCATGCTCGGAACTACGGCAAGGAGATCAACTTCGACCGCGTGATCGAAGAGATGAAGAGGGTGCAGTCGCCATTCCTTGAAGTGTGGGTCATCGCAGTCGTCGGGCTGGACGACGTAAAAGTAGTTCGCGTCTCACCGGGCCTTCCGGTGGTCGACCTGAAGATCCGCGCAGAGCTGGAAAGGGCGAGCAAGCAGGTTCCATTCCTCAAGCGCGGCAGTCGAGGACGGGAACCCGGATTTTACGATGCCGGGACGGTGTTCCTGCCTCTGCCACGATGCGACTGATCGTTAACTCTTGAACGGATCACACGACACCGGTTCGATTCCGATGGCTTTTTGCCGCAAGCTTGGACAACTTTCATGCACAGTTAAAGATTCTTGCCAGCTTATTCGCATGTTCGCCTTCGCGGTCGAAGGCGCGGCGAACCGCAGCGAAGGACTCTGAGATATGGAAAATGTCGCGCGTGACTCCCGTCCTGGTCTTCCGCCGCAATCTTCTCCTCATCGAGGAATTGACCGAACTCCTCAGCCTCGGCATCGGTCTCGAGCGCGATTGCAGCGACTGTGTCCCAGCATTTTACGGTTCCGAGAGCTTTAGGAGTTAGCTTCGTCCTGCGCGCGAACTATTCCGCTTTCATCCAGGTATTCGAGCCTGTCAGCTTAACTGCTACGTCAGAAAGGAAGATGTGCAGGGGCTTGCCATCGGCGGTGCCGCGGTGCTCCGTTGAGATGAGCAGAGGACCTGCCTTTTTGTAGTCTGCCCACGTTGCGGTCACGAGGCTCGGCTTCTTGGGCCCGCCGCGGTGGTACACCATTTGCTGAACGCGGTGGTCTTTGCCAACGTAGAGATCCCAGGTGTCGCCAGGCGTGTAACCGCCGGCTTCCGCGGGATACTTCACCGAGGCTAGCTCGGCCGAGCCTGTGCCAACCGGCAGTTTTTGCATACCCTTGTCGGTCACGGTGGCGCTGGTGTCCCAGTAAGCATGGAAGGGGAACAAGAGCCAATAATTATCATTGACGAAAGCCGGTTCGACTTCGTTCTTCACGGTGTCGGGCTGGCTGTTGAGCTCGGAGCTCATGTAAGTGACCTTGACAGGCTTTCCCTCTTTATCCTTCCCCTCGTAGGAGATCTTGCCGGTCTTCGGCTCCCACTCCCACGCATGAGAAACCTTGAAAAGTCCCGGGATTTCCCCATTCCAGGTGTAGCGGATCGCCTGAATTTTATCCCATGAATCGAGACCATAGGTCTTGGCGATCTGCTCGAGAATTGGCGGGCGCGTCTGCGCCCATGAAGTTGCACCAAGGCGAAGCACTGCGAAAGCCAGAAAACGGATCATCCTTACACGGTTCGCATTTGTCATGGGTTTGCTCCTCGACGAAATTGAACAAGTATCGTCAGAGATGACGGGGGAAGGTTCAAAGATACATGAATTCGCGTGTCGGGGCAGTAGGCATCACACGACCTCGTTCGTTGAGCATTGCACCGCCGGTCGTGTGATCCGGCGCAAAGCGATAACTGCGGCAGCTATTGCCACGCATCCGTATTCCAGCAGCATTACCCAACCAGGAAGCGACCCCCACGGACGCCCAGTTGCGCGCAAATGCCATTGGACGTATGTGGGGATAATGCTCACCGTCCAGATGATGATCAGCAGCGTCGAGCCCGACATCAGAAATGGCAGCAGACAGAGAAGATACCATGGGAATACGACGGGTGCGCACAAAAGAGATGCTGCCATTGGCCAGGCAAAGAGGTCCGGAGACCACTCAGGCGTTGCGCTTCTTAGCCAGGTTGCAGTCGCTAATCCGACGAGCACTGCCAGCCCAGCTAGCAACTGTGGAGGCGCCACCTGATCGAGTGCTGCAAACACGGGACCATTAAAGCGGAAACTCTGCAAATACGTACCAAGCGAGCCGATCGGAGTGCGGCCGTGATTAAGAAATGGCACGTACAGGAGTCCGACCACGGCTGCCGCCAGCGCAGCGTCGCGAATGCGAACCCGCTTCCAGTATAGGGGCAAGAGTACGACCGGCAGCAATTTCACTGCTATAGCCAGCCCAAGTGCGACGGCCGCAGTCGAACGCCATCGGCGCACTAGCGCAGCGGCCGATACCAGCAACAATAGCGCGCCAACAATGTCAATGTGACCGCTTCCCGCCACCTCAATGGCCAACAATGGGTTCCAGGCGAACGCCAGAACCAGGTGCGCTGCCTGCCGGGTACAACGCAAGATATCGAGCAACACGAAAACAATCGCGAACTCGCAAACCACAAATGCTACTTTCAGCGCAAAGGTGGACTCCTGAATCGCGGTCACTGCGCGAAAAAAAAGCTGCGCTCCTGCTGGATATGGGCTCGGTAGATCCGGGTTATTCAGCGTGCGGGTCTCGGGTGTATGCAACCCGGCGAGCGCAGGGTCGCTGGGAACGACAATATACGGGTTGTAGCCGAGCCTCTGCAGGCGCCCGTCCCAAACATATCGATGAATATCATCATCGGCGCCCGGGGGCAGCCCAAGAAATTCAATGTGCCACACAGCAGCCAAGACGAGCCCGAGGATGACGACGCGCCGCGGAAAAATTGGCGTTGCGAAGAACTCACGGATCGCTAAGAGGTACACGATGCCCGCGACCGTCAAAGAGGCCATGAAGTACGGTCCACCTCTATCGCCGAAGTTGCGTGAGCAGATCGTTAGCGCCACGCACAACGTGGCGCAGAGTATGTACACTCTCCACTCGGGCGTGATCTTCACAATTCTCCCGTGCCCGTCCGTGATAGTGCCGCCACAAGCTCCCACTCTTTAAGCCACCGCGCCGTGCGTGGCGCCCTTGTCGGAGCGAGACGCAACTCCCCTGCCAGACGGGTCAGGTCCTCAACTACATCAATATCGTAAAAAGGAGCTGCGAAACCTACGGAAAGCTCAAGAGCTCGTGCGCGCGATACGAGTCTCTCCAACGCGCTGCTGGTGCCCAATGCGTCGCCTGCGAAAAGCGTAGGGTGAAAAGCCTTTGCCCCGACGAGATAGTAGCCTCCGTCGTGCGTTGGTCCAACGACTACGTCATGTGCGGCCAGCGTTTCGAACGCGTCGTCCAGAACAGAACGTGGCAGATGTGGACTGTCGCTGTTGAAGGCAATGGTGCGTCGTTGATGGGCGTCCCTTCGATGATCTTCTCTCTGATGATCTGGCGCGAAGTGCGCAAACACCGAAGTGAGGCCTGCAGCAAGACCCTCACCTTTCTGCGCAACTACGCTCGCTTCGTTGCCTGCCAACTGCGCCAGCTCGTTTACGTCCGAGTCCGGGCACATGATGGCAACCTCCACATCGCTCAAGGACCGCGCCAGCGCCAGCGTGTCGTCCAGAAGACAGCAATAGAAAGCGGTGACGGCCGTATGGGAAAGGCTGGGAGTCAGGCGCGTTTTGACCTCGCCTAGCCTCGGCGCTTTCGCCATGATTACCAGCACACGGTCACTGCGTGACGAACGCACCACCGTCTCGCTTGAATATTTCATAAAATTTTGACGCGGACCTACTCTGGCCGTGGTGTCCCGGCTCTTCGGTGCCGGAAATAATAGCGCACTATCAAGCTGAGAATGAACCAAGCGGCGCCGACCGTGCCCTTCAGCGTACCGCTGATCTTCGATTTTCCGATACGCGGGTAGTAGCTCACCGGAACTTCAACCACGCGGAATCCGGCCAGGGCGCCTTTTAGGATCATCTCAACCGCCCAGCCATAGGTGGTCTCTTCCAGGGCGAGCGAGCGTAGTACATCTGCGCGGCCAGCGCGAAAGGGGCCGAGATCACTGATGTCTAGTCCATATGGACTAGAAAAGAGAAGTCTGATCAGGCCAGCGGCGAGACGATTACCAAACACCTGATGCCAAGGCAACGCCCCACCAGAACGCTGCCCCAACAGGCGCGAACCAAGTGTGATGTCCGCACGCCCCTCAGTGATTGGCGCTAATAGAATCGGCAATTCAGAGGGCCGATCGCTGTAGTCGCCATCAAGGAACACAACCACGTCAGGGGAATTTGCCATGGCCAGACCCGTGAGGCACGCTCGCCCATAGCCGCGGCGCGGTTCCTGAACGACGCGGGCTCCCATTCTTGCGGCGATCTCGGGCGTCCCGTCATTCGAGTTGCTGTCGACAACGATGACCTCCGTCGTGAGATCGGACGGGAGATCTGCCAAAACGCGCTCAATCGCCTGCGCTTCATTATGGGTAGGGATGATGACGGACACTCGCACGTGAACTTGGTTCAAGTGATTCTGGCCCAATCACCACCACGGAGAAGATGGCCACCGTTGCGACAGCCACGCGTCAACGCCCCATCTCCGGCCAGCGCGTCCAATAGCGAGCCCGAGCGATGCGAGCACCGGAACCAGCAGTTCCCAGATCCACGCGGTGCCCCACTCCGAAATCCAAAGGCTGCCGAGATACAGAAAAGCCACAAATGCGGCCGGGCGGGTAAGCAGACCGATGACGAGCAGGATACCGAGAGAGATCTCGGTCGTGGCCTGCATAGGAGCCGCCATCGCGGCGTGGTTTGCCGCCAGGCCCATCACCGCCTTCCAAGCGGCCGGGGAGTGGCTCGCCTTGATGTAGTAATTGATCAGACCCGCGTAACCCGCCGGTGTGTAGAGGCCCTTCCCCAGATTCTCAAAAAAGACCCACACGAACATCACGCCGATCGTCAGCCGCACGATTGCCAGACCGCTTGCTGCTTGGGGTTGGTGGGCGACTGTGGTTAAGTCACTTCGCAGTGAGGTTGCGATCGTTGTCATGGTGAACCTCGCGCCCAATGGATGCTATACCAGATCGGAAATATTCGACAGGCTTCAAATCTTGTCTCAGCGGAAGCTATGGGTACGAATCATCGCTAAAGTGCCTTCCTCAGCCGCCCTGACAGCTCGCGTTGGCTGCCGCTAAAATCTCGATCCATGTCCGCCGATTAAGGAGTGTCTCCGTGAAGCCCGCCGTGGTGCGTGAGTTCGGCGGATCCAATTTTGCCATTCCGGTTGGCTACGGGAAGTCACTTCTGAAACCTTAAGCCGCCATTGTAGAAACCGTGAAGCGCAGGCTTCGTCCGGGCCGATTATGCATTCAATCAGCGCGGAACCACCACTTGCAAACAGTTCAGGGCTTATAGGAGAGAACAAATCATGCATTTCATTAAGTGGAGACTCCGGGTGTTTGTTGCGGGAGAGGAACATCAACACGGCTTCGATAAGGTTCACGATGCACAGGTTTATTGCGAACTGGAGTTAGGCGCTGATTTGCGAATGCGCCCCAAGATCTCCTCTGCGCTGGGAATATCGGGGAGTGTTGCACTCACGCGTCTCCATCGTTCCCGTCCATCGGCGTCGACTAGCAGAGTAGTGTCCAGTGCGATGTCTTCGCCTTCTTTGCCAGCACTGGAATGGAGCAATCCATAGGTGCGGATCACTTGAGCCCCCGGGTCGCTCAGGATCGTGAACTGGCGGTCGACAACTTTCTCCCAGACCAAACGGGCGTGCTCACGGTCATCTATACTGATCGCCACAACCCGCGTATTCAGCGAATCGAAGTCTTCTTTGTGCCGCGCGAACTCGCGCAGTTGGCCCGTGCAGTAGGGTCACCAGTAGCCGCGATAGAAAACAAGCAGAACGCGCTTGCCGCGTAGCGAGGCGAGGCGAAACGGTCGGCCGGCCTGGTCCTTCAGGGTGAAATCTGGCGCGGGT
>DASQYT010000168.1:0-7031 GCA_035639075.1 Candidatus Elarobacter sp. | reverse complement strand
ACGCCCGTCCTGTTCGACGCGGAGTTCAAGGGCCAGAAGCGCAAGCTTCTCGCGCAGGCCAGCCGTAATGGTTTTTTCTTTTTGCTTGATCGAGCGAATGGCCAGCATTTGGCCACGGCTCCGTTCATCGACCAGACCTGGGCTTCCGGCGTCGACTCCCGCGGCCGCCCCATCGCTAAACCGGAGGCCGCTCCCAGCCCGGACGGCGCGCTGGTCGAGCCTGGTTCAGACGGATCCACGAATTGGATGGCGCCCAGCTTTGATCCTCAGACCGGGCTGTTCTACGTGAATGCGCGGCGAGTCTTCAGCATCTATTACCGCACAGCCACGGGGAAGGCCGAAGGGTGGGGAGGCCGCGACCGCAACCTCTGGGCCAATGCGACGCTTCGCGCGCTTGACTACCGTACTGGCAAAGTCGTGTGGAATCACGAAGTCGGAAACGGCGAAAGCATCGCAGGAATTCTTACCACCGCCGGGCATCTCCTTTTCAGCGCCGATAATTCCGGCAATCTGCTGGCTCTCGATCCCGCCACGGGCAAAACGCTGTGGCACCTGAACGCCGGCGGACACATGGCGGCCTCTCCAATGACCTACGAGCTCGACGGCCGGCAATACGTCATCCTTGCTGTGCAGGACACTCTCTATGCCTTCGCCCTGCCTCCGCCTGTCCCATCTCGCTGAACATGCATCACGAAGGGAGCGGCTATGGGAACGGTTGGAAATTCGTTCGTAGAGGGGTCAAGCAGCACGATGGCGCGAACGGGTGGTGCCGGGGGCCAGAATCGAACTGGCTACGCCCGCCTTTTCAGGGCGGCGCTCTACCAATGAGCTACCCCGGCACAGGTGATTTAGAAATTGTAGGGGTGATGCGAAGTTGTGTCAATTCACCGAAGAATGTTACGCAAAATCAGTGCGACGACTCGTCGAACTCTTTCATCCAGCTACGGTTCTTGAGGACCTCGCGCGGCTTCGTCCCGTCGGGTGGACCGACGATCCCGTCCTTTTCCATCAGGTCGATCAGGCGGGCGGCGCGACCGTAGCCAATTCGCAAACGTCGCTGCAACGTAGAAGTGGAAGCGCGGCCAGCGTCGCAAACCACGCGAATCGCGTCCTGGTAGAGATCATCGTCAACGTCTTCGCCGCCCTCGGCATCGCCCTCCGCTGCGCCCTCCGTCTTGCCATCTTCCTCCTTCGGCGCCGCCAGCAGCTCTTCTTGATATTTCGCCTGGGCCTGTTCGCGCCAGAAGTCGCACACCGAGGTGATTTCCTCTTCCGTCACCAGCGGCCCGTGAATGCGATGCAGCCTCGCCGATCCTGCCGGCAAATACAGCATGTCGCCTCTTCCAAGAAGCGATTCCGAACCGTTCGAATCGAGAATGGTGCGTGAGTCCACCTTGCTGGCCACCCGGAACGATATGCGGGCAGGGAAGTTCGCTTTGATCAAACCAGTGATCACGTCCACGGAAGGCCGCTGCGTCGCGAGGATCAAATGGATACCCACCGCGCGCGCCATTTGCGCCAGCCTCGTGATGGACTCTTCCACGTTGTTGGTATCCACCATCATCAGGTCAGCTAGCTCGTCGATTACGATAATCAGGTAGGGAAGCGGCTTGTGCTCGGTCTCTTCCAGATTGTCGAACAGCGACAGCGAGTGTTCCTTCTTGAACGTGCGGTTGTACTGGTCGATGTTTCGCACCCCGCGCTGCGCCAATAATTTCAGTCGATTCTCCATTTCGCGCGTCGCGTTTCGCAACACGTTGGAGGCGATTTTCGGATCGGTCACCACGGGCGCGATCAAGTGAGGAATGTTCTCGTAAAGATTTAGCTCCAGCCGCTTCGGGTCCACCAGCACCATTTTCACTTCGTCCGGACTCGCCTTGTACAGAATCGACATCATGAGCGAGTTGATGAAAACGCTCTTGCCGGTGCCCGTAGACCCGGCAATCAACAAGTGCGGCATGGCCGCAAGTTCCGTCACGCGGATCCGTCCGTGCAAGTCCCGTCCCATGGCCAGCGTCAGCTTGCTCGGAGAATTCATGAACTCCGGCGCTTCGATAATTTCCCGCAGTGCAATCGTCTGGCGCTTGTCGTTCGGCACTTCAATGCCAATGGTCGATTTGCCCGGGATACGCTCGATCAAAATGGATTCGGCTTGCAACGCGAGGCACAAATCCTCCGTCAGCCCGATAATCCGGCTGTACTTGATGCCCGCGTCCGGCTTGAATTCGAATGTCGTGACGACTGGCCCGGGATTGATTTGCGTCACGCGGCCCTGGATGTCAAATTCCAGGCACTTTGCTTCAATCGCGCGTGCCCGCTGTTTCAGCTCTTCTTCATCAAGTTTCTGGCCGCGCTCGCCTTCGCGGAGCAGGGAAGGGGACGGCAGCTTGTAATTCGGATTGCCCTTCGCGATTTTCGGCTCGCCTTTTTTGGCGGCAGATTTCTCCGTGTCGCGATTCAGCACGAAGATCGGCGTCTTGCGGGACGAGTCCTTTGTCTCCTTCTCGTCCTCCTCCTCTTCGCTTTCGTCGGCCAGGCGAATTGTTTTGGAAGCCTCATTCAGCAACTCGGCCTTTCCGATCAATTGGGGCGGAACGGGCTTCCTGCCCGAAAGGCGGGACTCCTCCACGCGACGACGCATGCGTTGTTGTTCTCGGTCTTCGCGCCACGCGTGCCACCGCGCCTGCGACTTCTGCAAAATCCCGAGCTTCTCCACTCTTCCGATCGGACCATTCGGGCCGCTCGCCCAGGCATGCGCGCCGGAAAAAGAAAACCGCGTGGTCATAAACAGCGCCGTGACCAGCAGCGCCACGGTCACCAGGTTCGCGCCCCACAGGTTGAAACCCGTGCGCAGCCCGCTGGAAATGAGCTCGCCCAACAATCCCCCGGGTGGCAGCGCGCCACGCACGTCCCAGACGTGCCACAGGGAAAGCAACGTCGGCAGCGAAACCAGCAGCAGCCCGAAGCCGACTACGGTGGCAAACTGGGAATCTAACGCCCGGCTCCGGAGCCAGCGCCATCCCAAAACCAGGATCGCTGCCGGCAACAAAAACGCAGCAAATCCAAAGATCTGGAAAAGCAGGTCCGCGCCGTACGCTCCGGCCGGGCCAATCCAATTTCGCGCCGGGCTGCCGTCGAAGGCTGCCGCACTTACGTTGAATGACGCGTCTTTCGGGGAATAGGACAGCAACGCCAGCGCGATTAGCACCGCCAGCGTGATACACAAAAATCCAATCAGTTCATTGAAACGCTTGTTTCCAGTCGGAGTTAGTAAGCGCAAGAAGAATCTCCTCAGCTTTGTGGGGAAGGCTGAGTGTCGCGGCGGGGCGCTGGCGCTATCGCACTCCCGCCTGGAGGAACTTCCAAACACACTGAATATAGCAAACTACCGCCCGCAAAAATCAAAAACTTTATATGCCCGTGTTTCCAAAGCGGCGAACCGGTTCCGCAACCAGCTCAAAAACCGACGGAACATAAAACGGAAATGGCATGTAGTCATGCCAGCCCACAAACAACGAGAAGATTACGTGAATAGCAGGGGCCATCAAAACGGCTAGCGGAACATACTGCAGGATCTCGCCACGCCTCATGCGCAAGACTGCCGGTGGCAACAAAAACGTCACAAGTGCAGGCACTCCGTAATATATCCACCACGGCGGACGAAAGAAAATATGGCCATATCGTGCAAAGAGCATTCCGAGCACAACCACTACGAACGCTGTTGAGGCCAGCGTTCTTACCTCGGGCCTACGGTTCCGGTTGCGCGTAACGAATATTAGGAGGGCAATGAACCCAGCTGCCGACACAACCATGAAGATCACGAATCGGCTCAGGTCGTTCATGGGAGACCTCGCAGTCTGCACCAAGTTCAGTCATCCGGGAAGGATCAGTGCAGTGTTCCCGTAGCCCACGCCAGCACCGCCGCGCCCACAACAATTCGGTACACCGCAAAGGGCGCGAAGCCATGCTTCCTCACCCACGCCAAGAACCACGCCACCGCCCCGTACGCCACGATGAACGACACCACGAATCCGATCGCCAGCACTACCCAGCCGTGCGGATCGATATGCGTCACTCCGATGGCGTTCTCGCCCTTGCCTCGCAAGGATTTCAGCAAGTCGTATCCCGTCGCCACCACCATCGTTGGAATCGAAAGGAAAAACGAAAACTCCAGTGCCGACGCCCGCGACATTCCGGCAATCTGTCCCGCGGCGATTGTCGACATAGACCTCGATGTGCCCGGGAATACGGCCGAAAGAATCTGGCAAGCACCTATCCAAATCGCCTGGCCCAAACTCATGTTCTCCATCTGCCACGTATGAATTCGGCTGCCGATCGCGGCGGGCCCTGCTTGCTCCCACTTCGCGTTCACCGCATCCACAATCCACATCACAATACCGCCAATCAACAGTGAACTCCCCATGATGTACAGGCTTTCGAGATGCTTGCCGATGATCTTGGTCAGCAAAAACGCCGGCAGCGCCGTCACAATAAAGGCCACACATACCAGCCCCAATGGATGCGTCAAAATCGTTTCGTCGCCGCGCTCCCCCTTCAGAAACGTGGACAAGAATTTCGCGATGCGCTCTCGAAAATACACCGGCAAGCAAAGAATCGCCCCCAGCTGAATCACGATCGTGTACATCTTCCAGTAGCCGTTCGCCAGGTCGATGTGAAACAACGCTTCGCAGATGCGCAAATGCGCCGTCGAGCTCACTGGCAAGAATTCCGTCAATCCCTCCACGATTCCAAGCAGCACGGACAGCAAGTAGTCGCTCAAACGTTTTCTCCTGGATGCTTTGCCGCTCTTCGAGTTCCCGGCAGGATTTTCCGCATTTCGTACGCGTCGATTCGCCGCAAGTAATATCGCTTCAGCGTCGCCTCGATACGATAGCCATGCCGCTGCCAGAACGCAACGCCCGCTTCATTATCGGTTGCCGTTTCCAGCAAAATCGTTCGAACGCCGCGCAGCGCCAGGTTTTTCTCGCTCTCCGCCAGCAGCGCGGAGCCGACTCCTTGCCGCCGGTGCGACTCCGCCACGTCCAGCGTGATCACGTGCGCCAGCGGCGGATTTTCCTCCGTCAAGATAAAGCCCACAATCTTCCCGGCGTCCTCCGCCACCATTCCGTCTGCCGACGGCAGCTTCAGAAAATATCGCAGCATGGTTTTGGAATAGGCGATTCCCGGAGGGAAGCACGACTGGTCCAGCCGCAGCAGCACAGCAAAGTCCCCTGGTTGATGGGCACGCAGCGTGACCGGCATGGCGCGATTGTAGGCTGAACTCTCCCTGCTGAACAGCGTGCCAGTCACGGCGCGGAGGGCGGCATCTTCATTCCCAGCGCCTTCACGGTCACCGCATCAGGAACAGACGGATGGCCCTCTTGTTTTGTCACGACTCCGAATCCGCCGCTGTAATCCCACATCGTCCATCCCATTCCATATTTTTCGAGCGTCGTTCGAACGTCGGAAATCCACGCCGCGCGATCCTGCGGATTCGCCGCCTTGCGGTAAACGCCAAACTCGTTGCAAGTCACCGGCACGTTCCAGCGTTTGGCCCAGGCCGTCACTTGCCCGATTTCGCCGTCGATCCGCGCCGCGTTCCACCGGTCCAGCCCATAGTGAATCGCCTGCAAACGATTCACCGCGTCCGGAATCAGCGCCGCAGCCGCTTGCACATTTTCCGGCGTCGAAGGATACGGCAGCTCCTTCAAATAATGAACGTAATTCGTGCTCCAGGTCGCTCCCTGATGCGTAAAAATGTGGGGATCATAAAAATGAAAGTTGTAAATGATGTTCGGATCGCGCAGCGGGTCGAAAAACAGCAGTTCGTTCTCCGAAGACCAGTACGCCCCCGCCACAATAATCGTATGCTGCGGTGCCCCTTCGCGAATCGCCACAGCCAGCTTCGCTTGCACGCCTTGCCAGCGATACCGATCGTGAAATTCCGGCTCGTTTAGAACTTCGAACGAAACAAGTTCAGGATTTGTCGAAGAATAGTGCCTAGCGAGCGCCCGCCAATAGTCCCCAAATTGCTCGACAAAACTATCCTCCGCCACCAACTTCTGCTTAAAGTCACTGTCGGGATGAATGTCAACAATCACTCCCAGGCCCTGATCGAGAATCATCTTCACCGCAACGTCGAGATATCCGAGGTAATCCGCTGGTATACGATCGGCCTGTCCGCGCCGAAACATCGGCTGCGGATTCACGCTCAGCCGCACGTGGTCGAATCCCATAGCCTTTATCAACGCTATGTCCTGCGACGTGGTCCATGCTTCAAAATGTTCCTTGGTATAGCCTTTCTGGTCGTAAACCTGCGCAAACCACTCGCTCAAATTAATTCCATGACGCAAATGCTGCGCGTGGCGCTGTGCCGCATCCGTCGGTGAATTGGATTGTGCCTGGACGGTTTCCGCGCCGAAGAGGAGCGCTGGCAGCGCCGCAACCATCGCAAAAAAGTGTAGGGGCACGATAAATCGTGCCCCTCTTGCTGTTCCGATTCGAATTGCTTGGCTCATAGTTTGACGGTGACGGTCTTTACCTCGGTGTAATTCGCCAACCCGTACTCGCCGAGTTCGCGCCCGATCCCCGACTGCTTGAATCCGCCAAACGGCGCTCCCGCGTCGAACACGTCGTAGCAATTCACCCACACCGTGCCCGCGCGAACGCTGTCCGCGATGGCATGCGCTTTGCTGATGTCCTTGGTCCATACCGCCGCCGCCAATCCATACAGCGACTTGTTTGCCCGCTCGACTACTTCGTTCAAGTCTTTGAACTTTAGGATAGACATGACCGGCCCGAAGATTTCCTCCTGCGCGATCTTCATGTTGTCCTGCACGTCGGCAAACACCGTGGGCTCGATGAAGTAGCCCTTGTCGCCCACGCGGTTGCCGCCCGCCACCAGTTTCGCCTTCTCCTTCTTGCCGGCGTCGATGTAGCTCATCACTTTGTTGAACTGATCCTGGTCCACCTGCGGTCCCTGTTCCGTTTTCTTATCGAACGGGCTGCCGACAGTGCGTTTTTTCGCGCGC
>DASQYT010000167.1:0-8875 GCA_035639075.1 Candidatus Elarobacter sp. | reverse complement strand
CCCTTATGATGCCAACGATCTCACTACTCGCGCCCACAGTTCACATCTCGGACCTAGCCTCCATGGCTATGACAACGCGCTCGAGGTCATTCTCGAAGGCGGTTACATTCGCGTCGTCCAGGATGTGCGCGGAAAGTACGGTTCCGAGGGCGACTATGTGATGACGCGACCGCTGCGCGGCCCGTTGAATTCCACGACGGTTGATCACTCGACCGACACGTACGACACCATCGACTGGCTGGTGAAAAATATTTCAGAGAGCAATGGCAGGGTTGGCATTCTCGGAATTTCGTACGACGGATTTTTGCCGTTGATGGCGCTGGTCAATCCGCATCCCGCGCTCAAAGTGGCCGTGCCAATGAACCCCATGGTCGATGGCTGGATGGGTGACGACTGGTTTCACTACGGCGCGTTTCGCGAACAGAACATGCCGTACATCTACGAGCAGGAAGCCACGCGCAAAAACGACGAGCACTGGTGGACCAGCCACTACGACGATTACGACATGTACCTGCAAGCGGGCTCGGCCGGCGAGCTTGGCCGCCGGCACGGACTCGAACAGATTGGCTTCTGGAGAAAAATTCTCGAGCATCCGGCTTACGATGCTTTCTGGCAGCAGCAAGCGATGGACAAAATTCTTGCCGCACAGCCGCTGAAGGTTCCGACGATGCTGGTCGACAGCCTGTGGGATCAGGAAGACATTTACGGCGCGATGGCGGTCTACAGGGCCATCAAGCCGAAGGACAGCGGCAACGATAAAGTTTTCCTGGTGATAGGGCCGTGGCATCATGGGCAGGAGATCGATGACGCCAGCCGGCTGGGCGCGCTGAAATTCGGGAGCGATACCGGACTCTATTTTCGCAGAGAGATTCTGGCGCCCTTCCTCGCTCAATACCTGAAAGACGGCGCGCCGAAGAGCGACGTGGCGCCGGTGTCGGCATTTGAAACCGGCACGAACACCTGGCGACACTTGCCCGCGTGGCCCTCTGGCTGCGCCACCGGCTGCACCGTAAAACCGTCGCCACTCTATCTGACTGCGGGATCAAAGTTGAGCTTCACCGCGCCAGCCACGGGCGAAACCTCGTTCGATGAATACGTCTCAGACCCTGCCAAGCCAGTTCCTTACCGTGCGCGCCCTATCCAAGCGGTTGGCTACTCCAACGGCATGACCTGGTCGCAGTGGCTGGTGGACGACCAGCGCGAAGCGTCCGGCCGGCCGGATGTGGCCGTGTTCGTCACCGACGTCTTGAACGGGCCGGTGAAGATCAGCGGTCAGCCGATCGCCAATCTCGTTGCCTCCACCAGCGGCACGGACTCCGATTGGGTCGTCAAGCTGATCGACCTGTACCCTGACGAAGTGGGCGCGCAACCCGAAATGGGCGGCTATCAGCTTATGGTTGCCGCGGACATTTTCCGGGGCCGCTATCGCGAGAGTTTTGAAACTCCGAAATCTATCGCGCCAGACAAACCGCTGCTCTATCGTTTCGCGCTGCCCACGGCGAATCATGTGTTCCTGCCGGGCCATCGCATCATGGTGCAGATTCAGTCGAGCTGGTTCCCGCTTTACGATCGCAATCCACAAACTTTTGTTCCCAATATTTTCTGGGCCAAGCCGAGCGACTATCGCAAAGCCACGCAGCGCATTTATCACGCCCCGGGCCAGGCCACTTTCATTGAGTTGCCGGTCGTCACTGCGCCCTGACCCGCGACAATGCGCAGTCCAGTCACTCCTCCGCGGACAGTGGGTCATCGGCTTCCGAGTAGCCGGTGATCCGGCCACAATCGGAAGCAACTCCAAACGGAGCTTCCTACTTCCCACAACGGGGCTTCTGGAACGCTTTGCAGAACTTTAGTCAAGTGTCGTGTTCAACCGCTAAAGCGCAAGATCAAAAAGGCCCTTCCGCGTCTATCAGCTCTAACTACCAATCTAACCGCAATCCGAACTGGATCAGCCGCGGATTTGCGTTGCTGTCGCTCGTGATCGTGCCCGCGGTGGATGAAGTGGGCACGCCACCCGAGAACTGCAGGTTGCTCGAAGGCAGATTGAAGTTGACCTTGTTGAATATGTTAAAGAAGTCCATCCGGAACTGAAACCGGTGCATCTCTCCTAAGGGAAAGTTTTTCATAACGGCGAAATCCATATTTGTCAGCGTTGGCCCCGTGAAGCGATTGCGTCCAACATTTCCGATGGTTCCGGCAACCGGCTGCGTGAACAGCGGACAACCTGTATTGTGACAGTTGAAAACATTGTTGGGGTCCGAGTAATCGATGGTGATGTCAGTCACGCCCGGAGCAAAGTTGGGGCGGTCGGCAAACTGGTTCAAGCCGCTATAGTCAAAGGCAGTTCCCGCAAGGATCGTGAAGGGAAATCCGGATCGGTAATTGAAGATTCCGGAAGTGTCCCACCCGCCGATCACGTGGCCCAACGGGCCATGAACACCATTAAGCCAGCGGCGATGCGGACCAAAGGGAAGTTCGTAGATATAAGTCGCAACGACGCGATGAGTCACGTCAAACGAGGAACGTCCGCGTTCTACCCCGCGATTGCGTGGATCCGCGTAGGAACCAAACTCACCATCGGAACCAAAGAAACTGGAGTTGTCGTCCAAGGAGCGGCCAAACGTGTAGGAAGCCGTATAGCTAATCCCATGAACAGCCCGCTTATGGAAGGTGGCCACCAACCCGTTATAAGTCGAGTTGCTGACAAATGCCCCTTGGAAGATGCCCGCGTACTGTTGGAAAGGGAAAGTTCGCTGGTTCGGTGTCTGATCGCCTCGCCTGGTCGGGTCGACCACGGCCGTGACGGTCGGCTCATTGCCGTCCAGGAACGTGCCGAGCTTGCGACCCTGCGATCCAACATAAGAAATCCCAATCGAATAGTTGATTCCCAACTGCCGTTCGACTTCCAATGCGTAGTTCATCGCATAGGCCGTGCGGGCATTCAAGTCCCAGGCATTAAAAGTGATGATCCCGCGACTCCCGCCCGGCACCGTCCCATCCGCGGCGAAGAGGCTGCGATTCTGATTCAACGCGGTGCCCCAGGTGTAGGTCGACGTTGGAAGCGTGGTCGACAAGACCAGGGGCAAATTCAATCCCATATTGACGGGGATATTCGCAAAGATATCGTCAAAGCTCGCACGGAAACCCGTGCGAATCACGGTTTTCCCATCGCCAAACAACCAAGGTAGTATCTTCGGGTTCCAGGCAATCCCAAGCAACGGGGCGTAATTGTTGTAGTCGCCACTGAGTTGTCCACTCCGGGGCAGGAAAAAATTCACAGGAGTCAGGGTAATGGCGTCGCGACCAAGTTTCGTTGGGTCAATGTCAATTCGCAGGTTGGAATTCAGGGCCATCATGCCAATCCCCGGCACGAAGTTGCTCCCACGGTCAAGCTTTTCTCTGGATTGTCCAAAGTACTCCCAGCGAAATCCGTAGTTGATTGTCATGTTTTTTTTGGCCTTGAACGAGTCTTGCGCGTAATACGACCAAACGTATCGCGACCAGGTGCGAAATGTGCCGCCGGGTCCAGTTCTTAATGATCCCCTTTGCGGCTGTCCGGTGGCAAATCGCACAAAGCTCGGAAAGGAGATCGCTCCGCGATAGTTGCCGTTCAAGAACCGATTCGTTTGCTCGTGGCGCAACCCGCCACCGACCTTAAGCGTGTGGCGCGACCAGCCGTGTGGAGCGATTAAGGAAAGGTTATCGTAGGCTTCGATGGTGTTCGTGGCGCGCCCCTGGGGCATGTTCGTTCCGGCCCCCAGACCTCCGAAACCTGTAATGGAGATATTGGGCAGCCCTCCATCGAGAGGGTCCACCTTCGTGTCCACGTAGCCGGGTAGCGGATTTCCGCTCGCGTCAGTAAAGATGCTCGCCGGATTCAGGCTGACATCTGAAGGCGCAAACTTCGTGCGATTCCGCGAAAACGCCGCATGGGCTTCATTGACGAAACTTGCCCGGGCCCAGTTCTCTTGAATGAGCATGGAATGCTGACCGGGCAGATTGGTGATATTGCCGTGGAAGGGAAAGGTCAGACTTTGCACCTGGTCAGAGCTTCCGCGGAGCCAAGCATAACGCCCGGTGAGATGATGATTGGCAGTGATATTGTGATCCACGCGCCAGAAATAGGTGTCGTTGTTATTGATGGTGGCCGCGGTTCCCGTCCAGTTCGTGCCGCCAACCAGCGGTGTGTTCGCATCCGGGAAAAATGCCAGCACCTTCAGAGAGACCGGATCGGTGACTGTGGCCCGCTCTGCAACGGTTGGCACTCGAGCAGTAAGGGGTTGCTGAGTCTTATCCCGGAAGGCCTCGTAGCTAAAGAACCAAAAGGTCTTGTCGCGAACAATCCGGCCGCCAGCCGTGCCGCCGAACTGATGCCGGCGTAGTGCGTTCTTTGCCTTCCCTGCGCGATTCAAAAAGAAGTCATTGGCGTCCAGCAGGTCGTTCCGGCCGGTGTAAAAGAGCGTCCCGTGAAGCGCATTGGTGCCGGACTTGGTGATGATGGATACTTGGGCGCCGCTGCTGCGTCCGACATCCGTGCTGGCAATGCTGGTCTGAACATTAAACTCCTGGATGGCATCCGTCAGGTGGAACAGATTGAGGGGACCGTTAACCTGCGGGTCGTTGTTGCTCACGCCGTCCAAGGTGTAGTTGTTCGACTGAGTCCTCATACCAGCCACAGAAAAACCCACCACCTGAGTCCCTGGAGCGCCCTGTATCGTTCCGGGGGCCGTGAGCGCCAGAGCCAGAATATCGCGGCCAAGCATGGGCAGATTTGAAACCTCTTTCAGATCAACTGAGCGATTGACAGTGGTCCTGTCCGTCTCGATCAGCGGAATTTCCGACGTCACCTCCACGACTTGGGTGACCTCGCCAACCTCGAAGTGCAGGTCGGCCCGAACCACGGAGCCGACGTTCACGACGATTTCCGTATGGTGCAACCGGTGGAAGCCTTTGGCCTCGGCGAGCACTTCATATGTGGCAGGGCGTAGGGCTAGAAACTCAAAGTAGCCCTCGGAACTGGTTGTGAGGGTCTTCGCCTCCCCAGTGGCCACATTCCGAAGGGTCACTTGTGCCCCCGCAACAGTCGCGCCGCTTTGATCGTATGTGTTGCCCACCACGCTGCCCGTGGGCTGCTGAGCAAACGTGACGGAGCAGACCGCGATCATCAAGGCGCACAATGAGATACTCAGCCGTAGAAATCGACGGAATTTCATGTTCTCACCTCTTTTAACTGAACGATCGGCGGGTAACGCAAAGACACAATCCGTAGGCTGCTGAGAAGACAAGCGCCACTGGCCAAACACACCACCGTTGGCGATGGATTAACAAATCCAAGTATCGAAGTCAAGTCACAGATGATAAAAGAAAACTAAATTCACTGGTTATGGCCGTACTAGGAATCTGAGGGCTCATCAACCGTGATCGAAGCCACAGAGCCAACAGCGTCGAAGAGATGTTCTGGGCGTATCATCCGCAACCCGGGAAACTGAGCCAGTACACCTCCGCACCTTCGCGTGACTCTTCCGCTCGGTCCTTGTTATGCTGACACCCTCTCAATTCGACTTAGGAGTGGATATGATGCGCAACATTTTTTTGGCGATTCTTTTCTTTGCTTGTGCCGCAATTACTCCGGCGCAGCAGAATGGTTCGGCTTCACACTTCGATGGGAACTCTTGGTGGGCGCACGTCAAATTCCTGGCGGACGATTCTCTCGAAGGGCGCGACACCGGCAGCGAGGGGCTTCGCAAAGCCCAGGCTTACGCCGTCGAGCAACTTCAAAAAGTCGGCCTTGAGCCTGCCGGTTCGAACGGTTTCTACCAGCCCGTGCGTTTCAACCAATACGAAGTCGATGAAGCCAAGTCCTCGCTTGCTCTCATCACCAACGGCCAGGCGAAGCCACTTTCGTTTGCTGACGATGCCTTCATTGGCACTCGCGCCACGCATGCTTCCGTCACGCTTTCCGCACCTCTGGTTTTCGTCGGCTATGGTCTGCAAATTCCAGAAAAAAATCTCGATGAATTAGCCGGGCTTGACCTCAAGGGAAAAATCGTCGTCTATCTTGCCGGATCTCCTTCAGATATTCCTACGGCCCTTGCATCACACTATCAAACCGCTGCTGAGCGCTGGAAATCGCTGCGCGCTGCCGGCGCGATCGGCACCGTCACGATTATGAATCCCGCGTCCATGGATATTCCCTGGCCACGCATTTCCGTCAATCGCAATCACCCGTCGATGGATCTTGCCGACGCCGAGTTCAATGAAACTCCGGGCCAGCAGCTGGGAGTAACATTCAACCCCGCTTCCGCCGAACAATTGTTCACCGGCTCCGGCCACACCTTCGCGGAAATCGCCGCTCTGGGCAAAGACCGCAAGCCTCTTCCGCACTTTCCTTTGGCTGTTTCGCTCAAAGCGAATGCCGTCATACTCACGAAGTCTCTCGAATCCTCCAACATCGTCGCCAAACTGCCGGGTTCCGACCCTTCTCTCAAGAATGAATTCGTCGTTCTCTCCGCACACATAGACCACGTCGGCATCGGCGCGCCCATCAACGGGGATCGCATTTACAACGGCGCGATGGATGACGGCTCCGGCAGCGCCCTCGTAATGGATATTGCAGCAAACTTGAAAGCGCATCCCGAGAAAATTCAGCGCTCGATCCTGTTCCTTCTGGTTACTGCCGAAGAGAAAGGTCTGCTCGGTTCAAAATATTTCGCCGCGCATCCCACAGTTCCGGCGAAATCCATGGTGGCGGACGTCAACGTGGATATGTTTCTTCCCATCGTTCCCCTGAAAATCTTGAAAATTGAGGGCATTGAAGAATCCGACCTGGGCGCGCGCGCTGCCGCGATTGCTCAGTCGATGGGTATCAAACCCATTCCGGATCCTGAGCCGCTGCGCAACGCGTTCATCCGCAGCGATCAGTACAGCTTCATCAAGAAAGGCGTTCCCGCCGTGAAAGTGGACGTCGGCTTCGAACTTGGCACCCCCGAACAAAAAGTTTTTAAGGATTGGCTCACCAATCGGTACCACGCGCCAAGCGACGACGTGAACCAGCCCGTCGATCTCAAGGCTGCCGCAGGTTACGAGGAGTTCACGCGGCGCCTGCTGCTCGAGACGGCCAATACTCCCGAGCGTCCGCGCTGGAAGACGGATTCGTTCTTTCGCCGCTACGCCGCCGATTAAATTCCATTTGCATGTCGGCCCGTCGTCTGAGCGCCGATCAAGAGAGGCACTCGAAAATGCCGGCGGCGCCCATGCCGCCGCCAATGCACATGGTGACCATGCCGTAGCGCGCGTTGCGGCGCTGCAATTCGCGAATGATGGTGGCGGTGAGTTTTGCGCCGGTACAGCCTAGCGGATGGCCGAGGGCGATGGCGCCGCCGTTGGGATTGACGCGCGAAGCGTCGAGGCCGGCTTGCTGGATGACGGCGAGGGATTGCGCGGCGAAGGCTTCATTGAGTTCGATGACGGCGATGTCGTTCAGCGAAAGACCTGCGAGCTTTAATGCTTTCGGAATTGCTTGCACTGGTCCGATGCCGAATTCCTCGGGAAGAACGCCGGCAGTGGCGTAAGCGACGAAACGCGCGAGCGGCTTGAGACCCAGCGATTTGGCGCGCGCGTCACTCATGATGACGCTTGCGGCGGCGCCGTCGCTCATCGGAGAACTATTTCCCGCAGTGACGGTGCCTTTCGCGTGGAACGCGGGTTTGAGTTTGGCGAGAACGTCGAGGTTCGTATCGGCGCGGGGGAGTTCCTCGGTCGCGAACGTAAACGTTTGAGTCGCTGGTTTGAGGGGTGACTTTGGTTTGGAGGACGCGCCATTGCCGTTCGGCAGGGAAGTGATTTTCACTTCGACGGGAATGGTTTCGTCCTTGAAATTTCCGGCGGCGATGGCCGCGAGCGCTTTCTTGTGCGAATCGGCGGAGAACTGGTCGGCTTGCTCGCGAGTGATGCCGAATTTGCGCGCGATGTTTTCCGTGCCCAGGCCCATGTTGATGTAGGCGTCGGGATAGTTGTCGACGAGCCAGGGATTCGGAGAAATTTTGTTGCCGCCCATGAGCACCATGGACATGGATTCGGTGCCGCCGGCGACGATGACCTGAGCGGAGCCGGAACGGATGCGTTCGGCGGCGAGAGCGATGGCCTGCAGGCCGGAAGAGCAAAAGCGGTTGATGGTCATCGCGCTGGTTTCGACGGGGAGACCGGCGCGGAGAGCGGCGATGCGCGCGACGTTCATGCCTTGTTCGCCTTCGGGCATGGCGCAGCCGAGAATCACGTCGTCAATTTCCTTAGCGTCGAGACCGGGAACGCGGGCGAGGGCTTCCTTGATGGCGAGAGCGGCAAGATCGTCGGGGCGCGTCGCGCGGAGCGAACCTTTGTATGCGCGGCCAACGGGCGTACGAATGGCGGAGACGATGACGGCTTCAGGCATGGCGGAACCTCGCAGGGTGAGATGCAGTGTTCATTGTTGGGCGCGCGAGAGGAAAAAGCAAATTGTGGTGGCTGGTGAGAGTCACAGGGATACACCACCCCCGGTTGTTTTGCGCAAAGAGTGCGGAAGCACATGAAAACAAGAGAGTTGAGTTTCTTGCCGGTGCAAAAGAGTGCGCAAGGGTGTGAAAAGCAGCGGCCACCCCTTCGGGGTGTTTTTGTGAGTCTGAAACTCTTTCAGAGTTTTTGGAGTGGCTTGGTGCAGGTAGAGTCTGCGGCACAACCTGGCTCGGCAGCTAAGGCGGCATTTTCTCTGGAGCGTCCCTGCCCGATGAAAAGCATGGCTCCGGTATTGGCGATTGTATAGATGGTGGCGGCCTTGTCCTGAAAAGGATAAGAGGCCCGACCCCGCTGGAGAGATTGTGTAAGTTTCGCCGACCGGGCC
>DASQYT010000166.1:0-3291 GCA_035639075.1 Candidatus Elarobacter sp. | reverse complement strand
CGCGCCTAAACTGGAAATGCTCAGAGTATGTCTTCCTCCCGCAGAATCGCCTGGATGTTGGGAACCTGGATCTTGATCCTCGTTATCTACTCGGCCGTGTCGCTTTTGCTGAGGCGCGGCTCGGATTCGCTCAGCGCCTTCGGCAACATCGTGCAATGCATCGTGCCTCTTTTCGCCAACGCGGGCCTGCTTTTGAATGCGGGAACGCCCCACTGGCGGAGAAATATCTTCTGGATGCTGCTCGCCATGAGCTGCACTCTCTGGATGATCGGACAGTTTGAGTGGACTTACTATGAGGTTTACCTCCACCGGCCGCTCCCCGAGATGTACCCGGGAGACATCCTGTTTTTTCTGCGCGGAATCCCCATGATGGCAGCGATTGCCTTGCGTCCCCACCGCAAACGAGGGGAGATTCAGCTGCGTTTTGGTTATCTGGATTTTGTTTTGCTGTTGATCTGGTGGACCTTTCTTTACTTTTTTGTGGTCTTGCCGTGGTTGTACGCAGCGCCGTCGCTCGGGCAATACAATCACACATTCAATTTGATCACCAACATTCAGAACATGGTAATCGTCGTTGGATGGGCCATCCTGTGGCTGCAATCGAGCGGGGCGTGGAGGGTTGTCTACGCCAATCTCTTCGGCGCTTCCACGGTTTACATGTTTTCCTCGTTGTTCATCAACGTAGCGATTGACGGCCACAAATATTACACGGGAAGTTTGTACGACCTTTGGCTGCTGTCGACGTTCTTGTGGTTTGCCTTTGCTGGGGTAACCGCCCACCAGAATCAAGACAAGCTGGATGCCCCCTCTGAAAGCGCCTATGACTCAGACCCTGATGCAACCTCGGACGAGAGTGTCTGGCCGGCTCGGCTGGCGATGGCCGCGGTGATTTCGCTTCCTCTATTCGCCATCTACACGCTGCGATTCAGCCAAGATGACGCCCAAGTTCGTGATTTTCGTCTGATGGCTACCCTGCTTGCCTCCGTTCCCCTCGCGTTGTTGATCTTTGTGCGGACACATCTGGCAGACCGGGACCGTTCGCGGTTGCTTGCGCAATCGGAACAATCCATCGAGAATCTGAAACGGCTGCAAGCCCAGATCGTACAATCCGAGAAGCTGGTTTCCCTGGGCCAGCTCGCCGCTGGGGCGGCGCACGAAATCAACAATCCGCTCGCAGCCATACTTGGGTTTTCCGATCTGCTTGCCGATGACCCGGCAATCCCGGAGAAGGCTCGCACAACCGCCTCAAAAATCAGAGATCAGGCGCGCCGCACAAAGACTCTGGTCGGCAATCTCCTTAGTTTCGCCCGCCAGGTGCCCGCCGAACGTACGCTCCTTGACATCAACACGGTGGTCAACAATGCGGTGCAGCTTCGCGCACTTGATTTGCGCTCCGGAACAACGCGCGTTGAATTGCAGCTCGAATCCGTACTCCCGGGCGTTCGTGGGGACGGGAATCAATTGATGCAGGTTTTCTTCAACATTATCAGCAACGCGCTGGAAGCCATGGAGGCTGCTAACGGCGGGGTTCTGACAATCAAGACGATCCGCGACCGGGGAAACGTGGTGATTCTTTTCTCTGACACCGGCCCCGGCCTCAAGGACCCCCAACGCGTTTTCGATCCCTTTTATACGACTAAACCCGTTGGCAAGGGCACCGGCTTAGGTCTTAGCATTTGCTTCGGGATCGTTCAGGAGCATGGCGGAAAAATTCTTTCCTATAACCGGCAGGAAGGCGGAGCCGTGTTCCGTGTTGAACTACCCGCGGTCTTGGCAGCCCTGCCGGCGAAGGAGTTGCAGCTCAGCACCGCATCGGCCACACGTCAAAAGCCTTCCTGACACTGTTCCAGTGTTGTGATATCTATCCGCTCTTTGTCCGGGAATCAACTTGAGTCGTGCTAGAGTTTTGCATTCCGTTTTCTAGGCCAGAGTGGGAGCCGCGATGACCGAAATGGCCATTCAGACGCAAAAACTGACCCGGACATTCGGGAATCTTACTGCGGTCGACGGTATCGATCTTCAAGTGACTGCGGGACAATTCTTCGGCTTTCTGGGGCCGAACGGCGCGGGAAAATCGACGACCATCAAAATTCTGACCGGCTTGCTGGCGCCAACCTCCGGCAGCATGCAACTCCTCGGCGCGGACTTCGCCGCGAATCCTGTCGAGGTAAAGCGCCAGATCGGCGTTGTACCTGAAGGTATGGGCCTTTTCGAGCGCTTGACGGGTTCCGAGTATTTGAAATTTGTAGGCCGGATGTACGGCCTGGACCGTGCTACAACCCAGCGCCGCTCAGAGGAGTTGCTGGATTTTATGCAGCTCGCTGATCGCCCCAAGACCATGATTGCGGACTACTCGCACGGAATGCAGAAGAAGCTGGCTCTCGCTGCCGCGGTGATTCACGGACCGCGCATTCTGTTCCTTGACGAGCCGTTCGAAGGCGTGGATGCCCTCGCCGCAGGAGCTCTGAAAGCGCTGTTGGCGCGTATGACGGAACGCGGCACAACCATCTTCTTGACGTCGCACGTCCTGGAAATCGTCGAGCGGCTGTGCAGCCACGTGGCCATCATCCATAGGGGCAAGCTTGTCGCGCAGGGTTCTCTGGAAGAGTTGCGCGCAGGAATATCGGGCGAGGCTGGGACCAAGACCACCCTCGAACAGATTTTCCTTTCTATTGTTGGTCAGGATGGCACGGAACGCCCGCAACTCGAGGAACTTTCATGGCTGATGTGACGCAGTCCGTCGGCGTCTTCGAGCAAATCCGGCTGATCGCTGGGCTGCGGTGGCGAATTCTGCGGAACAGCCTGCGCAAGAAAAATAATCGCCTCGATCTGATGGGCTTGATTTTCACGGGCGTCTTCAGCGGCATCCTGGTGATTGGATTCTGTTTTGCATTTTACGCGGGCGCCTATGCCTTTGTTTCCCAAGGCCGTATGGAGTGGATGGCACTGCTGTTCTGGGGCATTTTCATTTTCTGGCAGGTTTTCCCGGTTTTTGTGGCGGGCTTCGGGGCGAATTTCGAGTTTCGCACGCTGCTGCGGTTTCCTCTGAGCCTTCGCGCGTTTTACATCATTGGATTGGCCTATGGGTTCGCCGATTTCTCGGCGCTCGCGTCGGTCATCTGGCTTCTCGCGATGACTGCCGGAGCCACCGTCGCCAAACCGGGCGTGCTGCCGGCCATGCTGTTGATCGTTGCTGCGTTTATGCTGCTCAACGTAACGCTGGAGCGGCTCATTGGTTCCTGGCTGGAGCGCCTGCTGGCCCGCCGCCGCACGCGGGAACTTTTCTTCGGC
>DASQYT010000165.1:0-3873 GCA_035639075.1 Candidatus Elarobacter sp. | reverse complement strand
CGATGCGCATATAACCTTCGATTTCGCGCTCGTCAGGGCGCGGTCGAATGCCGACGCCGGCTTCTCGACGCGTCCGCGCGCCTCTGCATGAGCAAGGTTTATGCAACGGCTATGGTCGCGGGGAGATCTTGCTCTTGAGGCAGGAAGCGGACATGCGAGGGGCGCTAACTCATTGCTCCAGCCGACGTCGCCGCTGGCGCGACGCCGCGGCTGAGCTCAGGCGTTAGAAGACAAACCAAAAATCTTCTTCCTCGAAACTCGAATATGGCAGTCCGTTAGGGCCACAACCTATTTGCCATCCATTTTCAATCGTTAACAACATTATTTGTCGTGCGAGAGCCATGCGCTCGAAAAATTTCTCGCGGCCTTGCCATTGTTTCCATTCCTTACACCCACGGTAGATTCGGCTGAAGACCGTCTCCCGTATCAGGTCTTTGACCTTGGTCCATTCCCAACCTGCCCCGAATCCCGCCCAAAGCCGCCAACGTCGCAGACACTCCGCCCGCTGTTTCGAAAGGTATTTTGCCAGGTAGCCAGCGTGTTCACTGGGAACGCGCGTGACGTGTATCCGTCCCCAATTCGCCTGTAGTGCCAGCCTCCGCGCTTCGTTCACGTCGATGAACTGATTCGTCAGCAAGTGCACGTGTAGCCCGTGTTCCTTATGAAGCTCAAAGACGCGCAGCCCTTGTAGCTTCGGCCATCTTCTTAGAAGCAATGTAAGTAGATGATTCCATCGTTTGCGCGTATCCTTCACAGATAGCAAATCTTTGAAGGTGAACGTCCAAAGAAATAATTGCTGTTTTCCAAGCGTCTGGGAAGCTAACAGGAAGGCGGCTTTGCTCTTGCTCACAGGTGCTGTGGAGTTGTTTCCTATAAGACAAGGTTAAGGGGCAGGGGCCACGCCTTCCGGCGTGGCACCTGCCTCCGTATCGTCTTCCATCGGTTCAGGACCACGGCCGGTCCAGCCAGTGAAATTCCCGCGTTCGCGTTTGAATCCCTCCAGGAAAAACACGTAGAGCCTTCCTTTTTCGTAAGGGAATGCGGCGAGCTCCGGATCAGTGATGTCTAGACGACGCTGATAGATGATTGAGCGATCGACAGTCCCCCGACAGGCGCACTCGATCAAGTACATACAGCGAACGCACACCAGAGCTTCGCCGGTTCGCCTGTCCACATATCCATCACTCTCCGCACGAGCGCTGCGATATTCGCCCACCAACAAAAGCTCGCCACGGAGGAATCGCCGGACAACCTCGCTCCGCTGCATGCTAGGTGCCCTGCCCCTTGAAATACCCGTCGACCAGCTGCAATAACGCGCGCTGTATCTCGCCATTCAGCCGCGGCCAGCGACGCATTAATTCGATCAGCATCGCGTCTGACCGAATTTTTTGTGAGTCTATTTGTGTGTCAGGACGTGTAAGTAATTGATATTGATGAGTAGACCTACAGGTTCGATTCCTGCACGGTGCAATTTTAACGCCTAGGTCCAAATTACCGAGTTGCAAAAGAAACTTTGCACCTGCTGGAGGCTCTTGGAAATTGGTGCCAAAGGCAGACTGGCCCGTATCAACAAAGCAATGGACAAGCTCAAAGGAGTTGAACCGACAATAAGCTTCGAGTTCCCTCCACACTGCGCGATCTCTGCATTGCCGAGATTGTGAAATTGGATATGAAGGTCGAGGATGGGAATATGCGGGCGTATCGCTCGCGCGTGCTAGCGTGTTTCAAATACGAAAGCTAGCTAGGCACGATTCGCTCTCAGCAACTCTCTCTTACGCAGCCATTCGAGCGCTTCTGGGATCATACGGTAGCCGAAGTGACCCTGCGACACTGTGATCAGCTCCGAGCCGGGCCAGGCATTGCGCAGTGCGACGAGATCAGCCAGCCTAACGATCCGATCAAAGCTCCCGCCTACAATCACAGTTCGTTCCGCGACATTGCCCGCAGGTGGGGCGCGAAGCGGGGAGGAAAGATGGGCGTGGCGATCGACCAGGGTTCGTTCCAATCCTGCACGCACGAGTTGGTCGCGAATTATCCAGCTCGTGGGACCCTCATACAACGCGTGCGTGGGATTCACCATCGGAGCGAGCAGCGCGACAAATCGCAGATCGGGCTCGAGCGAGGCCAGCAGGGCCGCAATCCAGCCACCGTAACTTGTACCTAGCAATCCAAATTCGCCGCCTCCTTGCGTGCGCAGCCAGGCGAGGAGCTGCCGAATCTCAACCACTGCCTGCCGCAGGGTGTCGCCGGTAAGAACGAGATCGGCGGTATAGCAGAGCTCGCCGTTCAAGTAACCACGCGGCCGTCGCGAATAATGAAAAGGCAGGTGAACGAATGCTGTGTTCCAACCGAGCGCATTAAAACGCCGCGCCCAGAAACGGTAGCCAGTATCCGACGCCGACATAAGAGAATGCAGCATGATCACGGTCGGCGCGCGTAGAAGCTGGCGACGAAGAGTGACGCGCGCGCGCCCGTTCACTGGAAATCTATCCACCGACGCCGCCGCGCTCGACCAGCTGATGATGTCGGGCTTCTCGTGGCAAAAATTCTCCAACGTTGCCGGCGGCGCGAAGTATTGCGCACGGGTCAGGCCTTCGCAGGTAGCGATATACTTTTCGACAGCGACGCGTGTCGACAGCCCGCGGGCGTGACGCCTATGGAGCACGGCCATTGTGCCGCAGAGTATCTGGTCAACCACCAACCCAAAACCACGATGGACGAGCGATTTCATTTTCGCGAATCGCTAGGCTGTTGGTTGCGCATCTCGGCCCTTGCGTCGTTGAGGAGTGGCCGGCAAATCGTCCGGGCTTAGAGCAAAATGCGTGATCGCCGCCGCGCCAATTTCGCGCAAGGCTTCGACAAGACGCGCACTAGCCTGACGGCCGCTCGCGTCCGATACCGAGAGGGGTGGGCCGATCGCGATCCAGACCTTGGCACGTGGAGGCCCGGGCAGCCAACTGCGCGGAGCATACAGCCTATCCGCACCGAAGATGACAGACGGAATAATCGGAACACCAGCGATGCGCGCGAGGGCGGCTGCGCCACTCTTCGGTGCAGCGCCCCCGAGAATGGAGGTAGCGCCAGCGCGTATGCCGCCTTCGGGAAAGACTCCTACAATTCGTCCGGCACGCAGACGCTCGACTCCGACACGAAGAGCACGGTGGTCTGGTCGCGAACGGTCCACTGGAACGGTGTTAAGTGCACGGAGCCACGTCCTCATGAGAGGGTTCGAGTAAAATTCCTCAGTCGTCATCCAATCGATTGGCCGCGGGAAGGCGTAAGACAAAAGAAACGGATCAAAATGCGAGATGTGATTGGCCACAACCACTGCGGTGGCGGGAGATCCCAGTGCGCCGGGAGCGCGCCAGATATGCAGCCGGGTAAACGGCCACAACAGAACGTAGCTCAGCATCTGGGTTGAGCGATAGCACCAATTCCTCACGCACGGGAACTGCGCCGCGATCCGGTATGCGGAACGTATGCATAGAGTCGTTGATAACCGCGGTGTACGCTCCTACTGGCATGGGCGTCACAAGAAACCACGAATTTTGAATCAGCGGGTTGCAGGTCCGATTTCTGCACGGTGCATCTCTCTTGCTCGTGCTCTCAATCTTAATCGGCGTGTAGCCTTGTCGCCACAATCAGAACGCCGTGCCCTTAGCGTCCCCAACGCGGAACGCGTCCGTTCCAGTCCTCGTAGGAGGCCCCAGCGCTGATATGAATTCTGTCGTTTCCCACTTCACCAAAAATGTATCCTTCCAAATAATCGCCACCGAACTTGCCGCTGGAGTGGCCATACAAGAAACCCACTTCCCCGGTTACATAATCAAAGTTCGGCCGCAGGTCGAACAGCCGATTGGACGAATCCTTGGC
>DASQYT010000164.1:0-4051 GCA_035639075.1 Candidatus Elarobacter sp. | reverse complement strand
CGTGAGCGATCGCATCTTCATAAGAAGCGAAAGAGCGATCGGACGGGAGCGAGATGCGTGTCGCGACGATTTGAGGTTTCGCAAGGCGAGTATCGTTTTCATAGACTTCGATGAAGTCGGCGATCCAGAGCGTCGTGGCGCTGGGGAGCACTTCGTTCACGCGCGCGAGCTCCAAATAGCCCGGGCCGTGTTCGGGAAAATTGATATCACGCATGGCTTTGAGCGGGACGCGAACGAGGAGATGAAGACGATCGCCCTGCGGTTTGACAAATGCCTGGACGACGACATCGTTGGGGATGTCGTGAGGGGCCGCGCTACCTGGAAAGAACAAATAGAGAGCGGCCAGAATCGCGACTAAGATGCGAGGCATGAAAGTGCCGCCTACTTTGCGGTGTATCCCGCAGGCAATATTTTGTGAGGATCGATTCGCACAACAAGGTAGACGATCTGGTCCGTGGTGATTTCGATGAACCAATGCGGAGTGTTTGGCGGAATGATGACGACATCGCCGGGAGCGATCTTGCGGCTCACACCGCCTTGAATGCCAGAGCCGCCGGTGCTGGGACCGTTGAGCACGGTCACGACGGGATTCTCGGCTGAAATTTCCCTAGGATTGTCCAGCGTCCCGCCCGTTACAAGAGTTCCGTTCCCTTCAATAACGTGGTAAACCTCGGTGATCTGGGCATGCTCGATGCCGCTGGGAGCATCTTTGCCGGAAGTTTTAGCGCGATGGACGACACCGATGCTGACGTTGTATTCGCCGTTGACATTAACGACGCGAATGGCTTGATCGCTGACACGGTCGGCGGCTGTTTTTTGTACCAACGCTTGCACTTCCGCGCTGCTGATGTCCGTGGCGGTTCCACGTGGCAGGTGCAAAGCCGGACTGGGCGTTTGCGCTCGAAAATTTTTCGGAATGGCAATGGCGATCACAAATGCAAACGCGAGAAAACTGAGCAACACTTTGCGCATGACGCTCTCCTTCGAGGAATGAGCTTGATTGGCCGATTCACTTACTCGATTTCGGCCACAGAACGCCCTGATCTTTTTTCGTGACCGGGGCCATGCCTTTGTAAACGAATTTCTGGACGCGTTGGCCGCGGTAGGTCTCGGTGGTGAAGAGGTTGCCTCTCGAATCGCCAGCGATGCTGTGCACGGCATAGAACTGTCCGGGCTGGCGCCCGCCGTCGCCGAAGCTGGTCAGGATTTCCAGGGTATCGCGGAGCAGGACGTAAACTTTTTCATTCGAACCATCAGCCAGGAAAATGTAGGTCTGCTGAGGATCCTTGGAAAAGGCGATGTCCCAGACCGATCCGTCACCCAGAGTTTTTGTGGCAACGAATGCTTCTTTGACGAACGTACCGTCCTTTTTGAACACCTGGATGCGGTCGTTTGGGCGGTCGCAGATGTAGAGCAGGCCGTCATTCGAAAGCTCGGCGCAGTGCACCGGATTGCGGAATTGCTGGGCGGGCGGCGCATCGGGATTGTATGGGCCGAGATTGGTGTCGTCGGGCTTTTTGCCGTAAGCGCCCCAATGGCGCTTGTATTTTCCGGTTTCCGCGTCATAGACGATTACGCGGTGATTGCCATAACCGTCGGCGACATACAATTCATCGGAAGCCTTGTCGACAAACAATTTCGCGGGGCCCTTCAAGTTTTCAGTGTCATTGCTGCCCTGGCTCTTGCCAGGGTGGCCAATTTGCATGAGGAATTTGCCGCTCTGCGTAAATTTCAGGACCATGTTGTCGTGGTAAGCCTTGGGATCGGCGCCGCGGCTGTTCCCGCCAATCCACACGTTGCCTTTGTAATCGACGGTAATGCCGTGGTTCGAATCCGGCCAATCGTAACCGGCTCCCGGGCCGCCCCAATGCCCGATGAGATTGCCATCTTCGTCGAACTCGAGAACGGGCGGGGCCGGAACGCAGCACTCCGAGGCAGGGGGCTTCGCGGTGGCGTAAATTTCCATGGGCTCGTACGTATTCGTCCGATGCACGATCCAGATGTGGTCCTGGGCGTCCACCGCCACACCAACGGTCATGCCCAGGATCCAATGGTTCGGAAGGGGCCTGGGCCACAGAGGATCAACTTCGAATTGCGGAGCTTCGACGCCAGCGGCGGCGACGGCAGCGCGCTTTTCAAGAATGGCGGAAACGATCCCGAGCGCGACGAGAAGAGCGAGAAAAGCTGCGGTCACCTGAGATTTGTGTTTCATCGTTTTCCTCCACTTTCGGGCGTTGTTCGTTGCGGAACTGCCGTTATTGGATACCCACCGAATTCACAGAACCCGACGTTGGCTGATTGCTTCATCCTATTCGAAAACGGCGTGAATTCTACACCACTTGCCTTTCCGTGAGTGGATGAAAACGATGTCTAGCGGCTCCGACGGTGGAGAGGAAAACAAGAGCGAAGGGTGACAGAAGATTCCCGTCATGATGATGGAGCGAAGCACCAGGCAGGAAAGGGTGAGAGGAGAAGGTTGGAGATCTCACATCCCTAAAGGCCGGGATACTTGCCCAAGAAAAGCAGAGCGATATCGATGGTATCGCAGACTCCGTGGGCGATAATGGGAACGGCGAGGTTGCGGCGGCAGGCAAGATACATCAATCCCAAAATCAGCCCGTCAGAACCCTCCTCGATGATGCCGGTGAGCCCCTGCTGGTAATGAGAGAAACCGAAGAGGGCGCTAATTAGGAACAAGCTCACGATCCACGCGGTGCGCGTGCCGCGGCCGAGATCTGCGATACGATTCATCAGGTAGCCGCGATAGACCAGCTCTTCTCCCAAGGCCGCCATGACCCAGAGGAGGGCGATCATAAGCAGGGCTAATTTGAGATTTCCCCTGACGGCGGAAAAATTCGACAGATCGGGTGGCTTTCCCAAGATTCGGGTGAGGAACGGCTGCTTGCCGAAAAGGTCGAAGAGTTCCAGACTGGTGCCAGAGCTGATGCCAAGCAGGAGAGTCGTCTTCCAGGTGCGAAACCCCGTGAAGCCGATCTGTTTCCATTGGAACCCGCGAAGGCGAAGAGAAATCCATGCGAGGAGGAAGAGATACGGCGTAGCGCTCACCTTCAGGATGTGATGCTGGCGGGCAACGTACACGGCGACGATGAGGGCAAATTCGAGGAGGACGAGCCCTCTGCTGTTGCGCCAAGTCCGGCGGTGATAGTTGGTGGATTCGATTTCCATGTCGGCCGCGTCTCGCCGTGCAATACGCTGAGAAACGGGAAAAAGTCTCATCAAGACGCGGCCTGCTGATCGGATTGCTAGACACTGACAAGGCCAGGATCACTTGTCCGATAAGCGCTCTTCATTGGTCGGACAGCATGCACGCATGCCACTGCTCATCCTCAGCATGGGCATCACAGAACCACTTCTGGCATGACGTGCAGCGAACGGTTGCCGGGTAAGTGCATGCCGCAACCCCAGGCGAGATGCCCTGACACAACCGCTCCAGCTCGGAGCTTGGGGCCTCTTCTTCGCCCATCGCAACACCTCGTGCGGCCATTCTACTCGCGTTGGGCGGCTCACTCGAAATGTGAAGGCATATGTGCGGCATGGCCGGTTAGTTTTGGTCAACGAGGTACCTGCCATTCGCCGAAATCTTGAGCGGATTAGTCATGGGAGGGTCGTGATTTCACAGAATGAGGTCGCACTACGCGCGTTCATGGACCGACGAGTTGGGTTGCGAGACAAGTCCGACAAACTGTATCGACCTCATTCCTGAAACGTCACGCAGACGCCGTTGGGATCAATCGCGCCGAACTCTTTCGTGCCCCAGGGCTTGGTTTGTAGCGCGCCATTGGGGTGCACTTTTCCCCCGCGCTTCTGGTATTCGGCATACATGGTCTCAATGCCTTTTACGGCGAGTCGCACCATGGTCTGGCCGCCGACCTTGCGCGCCAGTTCCTTATCGCTCATGCCAGCTATGTGCAAATAGGCGTCGCCGCGGTTGATTCCCGCGTAGTTCGGTGGGGAGGCATCACGAAAGGTTTCCTTGAAGCCGCAGACCTCGGTCCACCAGTTTAGGGATTCCGTCATGTCGGCGGCAGGA
>DASQYT010000163.1:0-4740 GCA_035639075.1 Candidatus Elarobacter sp. | reverse complement strand
GCGGCTTCGGCTTTTTCGCGGGGCGCGGGCGTTTCGATGCACTCATCGAGGACCATGGCGATGTCCGAGCCCAGCGCGAGCTGAATCTCAGCGGCTTTTTCCGGGGTGAGGAGATGCTCGGAGCCGTCAAGATGGGAACGGAAGCGCACGGCTTCATCGGTGATCTTTCGCAATTCGGAAAGGCTGAAGACTTGATAGCCGCCGGAATCCGTAAGAATCGCGCGCGGCCAGGACATGAATCTGTGCAAGCCGCCTAGCTTGCGAACTAATTCATGGCCGGGACGAAGATAAAGATGATAGGTATTCGCGAGGATGATTTCCGCGCCGAGTTCTTCGAGCGCTTCATTGCGCAGGCTCTTTACGGCAGCTTGCGTGCCCACCGGGAGAAAGAATGGAGTTTCGATCGAGCCATGAGGAGTGCTCAGGCGTCCGCGGCGCGCGCCGGACGGATCGGTCTTCGACACTTGAAAGGAGAAATTCATCCTCGACCTAACACCCGAGAGCAGGACAAGCAAGAATGCCTGTCCTACTTCAGTGTATCAGGAGAAGATGAAGGCCCACCCGACACGGCACACCACATAGACGGCCCAAACGCTGAAAGCAATAGTGAACGCCTTGGCACCTTTTAGTTTTTTGGGGTTCACGGCGGCAAATCCCATGGCCAGAAGAATCAGCGTCCAGAACGTAAAGAGGTCAAACGATTTGCAGAGCGCTACGAGCCACTTCGCGGCTTCGTCGGGTAACAGCGCGGCGAGATTCGCAGCCACAGGATTTTCAAGATCCGCCGTACCGTACGGTTTCAAGTAGAGGACAAGGATGAACAGCGGGCTGCTGACGAGTCCGGTCAGAAAAGCGTGAGAAGTGATGCTGAACGCGGTGGTGAAATTCGTGCTTGCCCCACCGAGCAGACTGTATGCTCCCCACATCACCAAACCGATGATCAGCACTCCGAGAATCGGTCCTAGAAGGCCAATCGCATAGGTAAATGGCGGCGAAAATTTGGCTCCGCCCTCGATTTGCTGCTGCTTCTGCTCGGCCGACATTTGCGCTGCGCGGGGATTTTTCTCGATTTGCTGGCTCATGAATTCGCGCCAATTGATGCGCTGATTGATCGCAAAGCTGACGCCGACGCTGAGAATAGTCGTCAGCACAAGCGGGAGCACCCAGCCGGGTTTCCGCACAATGTCTTCAAAAGTCTTGCCCGGCGAAAAGAAAACTCCCACGATTCGTCCGAACGGACCGATGGAAGCTTGCGCCTCCGGCGCAGGTACAGGGGTTGTAGCCATCAAGGACTCCTCCACCACAAGGTTGCGCAGTTCCGCCTTCTGAGAGGGACTACGCATGAGCATCAAGGAATATTTCTGTGGGGAGATTCTAGCGCGGCGGAAAAGAAGTTGACAGTCAAAAGTTGAAACCCCGAAAGCAAGAAGAGATGGAGACGGAAAAGAGGCGCTCAGACGCTGGGGATTTCAGGGACGGCGGAAAGCAATTCGCTAGTGTAGCCGTTCTTTGGCTGGTGGAGGACCTGCTCGGCGTCACCGACTTCCAGGAATTAGCCGGCACGCATGACGGCGATGCGCGTGGCGACCTGCGCCACCACCGGCAAGCCGTGCGAGACGAAAATGTAAGTGAGCGCGAATTCGCGCTGGAGTTCCTGAAGCAGAAGAAGAACTTGCGCGCCGACGGAGACATCGAGGGCGGAGACGGGTTCGTCGGCGACAATGAGCTTTGGTTGGAGAATCAGCGCGCGCGCAATGAAATTGGGAAAGTGAAACTCGAAATTCCGGGGATTGTCGAAGAAAGAAGGATTAATGTTGAGCTCTCATCTCTTGGATAACGGGATGACAAATTTCAGCGCGGTGTGCGTGGCGGAGAAGCCGACTACTTTCACATCCTTCAACCCAACCTTGCGGCCAGCGGAGAGCACGTCATTTTCGGTGATGCGCTTTTGGCCTTTTGGGTAAACGATCCAAAGGGCGGCCGCACCGCGCATCGCTTTCGCGGTTTTGGGCAGGCCGGCGAAATCTGCCTTTGAATCGACGGCAAAAAAGATCCAGTCCGCATCGGCCGCGACCTTCCCCCGACTGACGGTCTTCGTGAGTCCCGCTACCTCACGAAGAAATTCCGGCTCGAACTCGCCCAACAAAGAAACTCTGCCGCCCGGTTTCACGCCGAGCTTCTCGATGCGCGACTTCGGATGCAGTATTTTGTCGCACCATTTTTCCGCAGCCGACCCAAGATGAAAAACCGCGAGTCCTTCCGCAGTCTGCAAGCGGAGTTCCCCGTCCACGACTTTTGCCGATTTGACCGTGGAAAACGGAATCTTCAGCCGGAAATCGCCGCGAAAGAGAATCTCGCTCGTTTCGAGCAAAACCTTCCCTTCTGACTGCTGCTTGTCAAAGTGCACCTTGCATATCGCTTCATTTCCCATCGGGGATCATCTGCTCCGCGAGCCAAATTGTTGCTGAACCGTGACTCTTCCGCAGTGCGCGGCCACCCGCGGTGACAGACACAATAGTAAGCTATGAGGTTCCATGGCAACCGCAATTACAAACACCGTCGACTGGAAGCTGATCTGGGCGCAGCGCGGATTCCGTTATTTCTTTTTCGCCATGTTCGTCTCGCTCTTCGGCAGCGGCATGAACTTCGCGGGCGTGAGCTGGTACATCCTTGCCGTGACGCATTCCACGGTGAAGGTCAGTTGGCAGGTCATCGTCATGACCATCCCGGGGCTTTTCGTGCCCTTCTTGGGCGGCGTTTTGATTGACCGCCTCGATCGGCGCTATCTGGGCGTCTTGCTCGATCTGATCCGCGGCTTTTTCGTTCTGGCGACCGCGTACATCGCCTGGCGCGGCCATTTGCAGCTCTGGCATTTGTATGCCATGACGCTAATCACCGGGACGGGATCGGCCATGTACTGGGCCACGGTGAATGCACTCGTGCAGGAAGTGATTCCGTCCAGCCAGTTCACCGGCGCGAACGCCGCGGTGCTCGTGGGAGTGCAAAGCGGCATGCTCATTGCCGGGGCTTTTGTCGGCTTCCTTTACAACTCCGCCGGTATCGCAGGAATCCTGGCAATCGACGGCGCGACTTATTTCGTATCGGCCTACTGCTTGTATCAGGTGCGCCGCGGATACGTCTCACCGCGGATGAACCAGAAGTATCCTCGCGAATATGACGAGGCGACCGAGGCAACTGCCGAGGCGCTCGAAACCGGCGAGAATCCGGAAGTCGCGGAAGCCGGACTTTCCCTGGCCGTTTATGCCGATTTGAAAGAAGGCTTCGCGTATCTCAAGCAGCAGCCGCTGGTGCGCGCGCTAGGCATCACGCATTCCGTCATGATGGCGGGAGTGGTAAGCGCCAACGTCGTGCTTGTGGCCCTGGCAAACGACATTCTGCATGCGGGCCCGCGCGGGCTGGGATTTCTGGAGGCGGGTTGGGCCACAGGCGCGATCGTCGGAGGATTGCTAGCCAGCCAACTGCCGCAGTCATTGCGCATGCCTCTTTATGTAGCAGCGTGCGCGGGGCTCGCGGCCGGCCACATGGCGACTCCATTCGTGGCATTTCTCGTGGGCGCGGTAACGATGCAGATCCTGTTTGGATTTTGCCGCGCGCTGGGCGGCGTAGTCGCGCAGTCTTCGCTGATGTCCATCGTGCCACGGCATTTCATGGGACGCACGCAATCCGCGATGGCGATTTTGACGACCATCGTGCAGCTTTCCATGAGCATTGCACTTGGATGGGTAGCACAGGGAGCCGGCCTGATCGCGGGGTACGCGCTGCTGGCGTTGCTTTACGCGGGAGCGACGATCTCTGCAATTCGCGCGCGCCAGCTGATGCGATGAGCTTTGGTGACGTCTTGCCTAGATTGGCTTCGGGCTAATCAGAGGAACGCGTTGCCGCGGGCGCCAGCGACGCATGCACATTCTTTCCGCCGAGCAAATCAACGGCCGCTTGATAGAGCTTGGCGCGCAACTGATAGCGCTCATTGGCGCGCGTGACGTAACGCACGGCGATTTCGACGCCACCAATGATCGGCTTGACATTGATTGCCGGCGCCGCAGAAAGTGAACTCATGTCGCGCGAACGCGCTGCGCGCTGCCATTCCTTCTCGGCTTGCTTGGCGCTTTCCGACGTGGCCTCGGCAACCTTTTTCTGAATCGCATCGATGATGGGATAGGGATCCTGCCCGGTGGGAAGGACCACCTGCAATTCGTCCCAGAGCCACTGGCCGGACGTCGAAAAATTAAAGTAATGGCCTTCGATTGCAAAACTATTTGTGAAGGTCACGCGGCGTCCGGTCGGGTGTCCGGTGTCGGTCCAGTTGCCGGTTTCGAGCAGTACGGTATGAAACATTCCCAGCTCGACGACTTCTCCGGACACGCCGTTGATCTCCACCCAGTCACCAAGCCTGATTCCGTTTTTCCCCATCAACACAAACCACCCGATGAAGCCCACGATGAAATCTTTCAGGGCAACCGTCAGGCCCGCGCCGGCGAGCCCGAGAAACGTGCCGACTTGTCCCGGAAGCCCAACGATCACCAACAGAATAAAGAGAACCGCGGCCACTTGAACGGCGACGCGGGTCACAGTGCGAAGCGTTTCCAGCTGCCGGCGGTCCAGCGACAATTTTCCGAGTAGACGTTCGAGCCAACTGTCAAAGAAAAATCCAATCAGCACAATTCCCAGTACGATGAGTGCGCCCAACAAGGAGCGATGAAGAACGTCGCGCTGTCGTGC
>DASQYT010000162.1:0-5753 GCA_035639075.1 Candidatus Elarobacter sp. | reverse complement strand
ACAAGAGTCCATCCCTTGGTCTTGGAAAGCTGCGCGTTAATTTCGGGATCGGAAAGTTTTTTTGCAGGCATGTAGCGCTCCTCCGCAATCGGCTGGTTTGTTCACCAGCCATTATGCGGCGCAAGCCTCGCTCCAGCAACAGAGCCGGCTTTAGCGGCGCGAACGCCGGGCATCCAAACGCGTGGGACGCTTCTTCGTTGAATGCGCGCGCGAATTCCATTATCGTAGGGGTTTCTTTTTGCAGCGAAAATGCGCGTTGTGCGCATGCGAATCAGGGGGAGTGGAGAACGACGTGAAAAAGAAAATTCGCGCCATTCAGTACGGTGTGGGTCCGATTGGCGCATCCATCGCGCGCCTGATGCGGGAAAAACAGGCCATTGAAATTATCGGCGCCATCGATACCGATCCCGCGAAAGTGGGGCGTGACCTCGGCGAAGTGGTCGGCGCAACGGATGCGCCTTGGGGTGTGAGCGTTTCCGCGGATGCCCAGGAAGTGCTGGAGCAGAATGCGGACGTGGTGATCCATTCGACATCGTCATCGCTTGCAAAAGTGATGGACCAGTTGCTGATGTGCCTGAAAGCTGAATCGTCCGTCGTTTCGACTTGCGAAGAATTATCCTATCCGTTTCGAACGCACCCGGAACTCGCCGCGACGTTGGATTCCGCGGCGAAAGAATCCGGCGTGGCGCTGGTGGGCACCGGTGTGAACCCGGGCTTCGTCATGGACAAACTGGTCGTGACGCTCGCAGCCGTTTCGCAGCGCATCGAACACGCCAAAGCGCTGCGCGTGGTGGACGCATCGAAGCGGCGCCTGCCGCTGCAGAAAAAAATCGGCGCCGGAATGACCGTCGAAGAATTCCGCGCGCAGGTAAAAGCCGGCGTGATCAAGCACGTTGGCTTGCCGGAGTCCGTTGCCATGGTTGCGGACGGTTTGAATTTGCCAGTCGAACAAATTATGGAAACGATCGAGCCTAAAGTGGCCACCGAGCGTGTGCAGACGGAATACCTCACCGTCGAAGCGGGCCAAGCGGCGGGAGTGCACCAAATTGGCCGCGGACTCTCGAAAGACGGCAAAGAACTCGTGTATCTCGAATTGCAGATGTATGTCGGCGCCAAAGATCCTGCCGACACCATCACGCTGACGGGGCATCCAAACATCAGTCTGGTGATTCCGGACGGCTCCCACGGTGATATCGCTACGGCTTCGGTCGTCGTGAACTCGATTCCCGTGATCCTTGACGCGCCAGCCGGCCTGCGCACTGCGCGCGACCTGCCGATTGGCTTCTTCTCGCCGAACGCCCGCCCATAACCGCACGGCTCCGCTCTGCCCTGCTTCCTACAGCGAAGTTACCGACTCGCAGCGGCCTCCAAAATTTCTTCTTCCAGAGGCGGCTGGCGGAGCGATGATGGGTGCGGGCCCAGAAGGCAGGCGTTCCATGAAGCTCCCAGAAACCAAGCAATCCTGGATCATGGCCGGAAGTGTCGTCCTTGTCGTTGCCGGTCTCTTTTTTGCGCAGTTCGTCATCGTCAAGGCTGCCGGGTGGTTCAAACAAACACGGGAACACCGCATCACCAAGGCCACCGATACAGTGACCCCGGATCGCTTGCTCGCGCGGTGCGGCGCAGCGATCGAGGACACGACCACGGATGTCTATCCGATCGTCAAACGCACCATGCGCTATAAAATCAGCGGCCAGCGAACCGCTCTGTTCACCTTCACACGAACGGCCGACGAACCGCAAAACTGGGTGCTGCTCTCCATGCAAGACTCGCTGGGAGACGTATCGTACGAAACTCCCGAAGCGAAAATTTCCGCGCTCCCCTGCCTGGACTCCACCAGGTAATTCGCGCTGGCAAATTAGGATCGATCGCCTCCTTCAGTTGTGTTTCATGAACTCGCCCTTATGGCCAGTCAGCGAGTTGTAGAGCGTTTCGATAAACGCATCGGCGTTGACGAACTGGCCGGAGAACTTTTCCCATGGCGCGAGAATTTTCTCCTGCTTCATCTGGTCCAGCGTTTTGTGACCGTCGATGGCTTTCTGCACGACGGCGGAAGTTTCCTTGAGCATTTTGGTGAATGCCCGAACATCGTCGAGATTTGAGAGCGCGCCGTGGCCGGGGATCACTTTCACGTCGGCCGGCAACTGCGCGGTGGCTTTTTCCATAGCGTCGATCATGCCTTGGACGCTACCGCCGCTGGCCACGTCAATGAACGGGAAGCCGTAGCGCACGAAGTCGTCGCCCATGTGCACGACATTATTTTTTGGAAAGAAAATGATGGAATCGCCGTCGGTGTGGCCGGAGGGAAAATGCAGCGCGCGAATATCCTCTCCGTTCAGATGGACGGTCACATCGTGCTCGAAGGTGATAATCGGCAGCGCGGCTTTCTCAGCAGGCTTCACTTCCATCTTGATTGACCCGCCATTACCCGCCGTGCCGCCGGATTCGAGGCGCTTGCGGACATTATCCTGCGCGATCAGCGTGGAGCCCGCATTGTTGAAGGGCACGTTTCCGCCCGTGTGGTCCCCGTGGTAATGCGTGTTGATGACGAAGCGCACGGGCTTGTCCGTAATTTTCAATTCCTTGAGTGCGGCCTGGATTTTATCCGCCAGCGGAGCGAATTGGTCGTCCACAATGACTATGCCGTCTTCGCCCACGGAGGCGGCGATGTTGCCGCCCTGACCTTCGAGCATGTAGATGTTACCGGAAACCTTGGTCGCCTTGATTTGCACCTTGGAAAAGTCCGGCTGTTGCTGCGCTGCGGCAGTTTGCCAACAAACCAGCTCCGCGCTAGCCAGTGAAAGAATCATCCAAGTCCGTAGCTTGCTACTCATTTAGCTCCTCCTCAGGAATGCGCGGGGGGATTCTATCATTGCGAGCGCCGGACAACCGCTATTTGGCTTATTCCCAGGACGGCACCGCGCGCCGGGCGAGGAGCGCTTCCGCGGCCCACTTCCCAAGATAGACGGAGAGCGCCACGCCATGGCCGTTGTAGCCGGCGAGGATCATCACCTGCTTGCTGCAAGCATGGTGGCGGAAGATGGGGCGCATTTTATCCGTAAGGAGAATCGGGCCGCCCCAGCGGTGCGTAATACGCACGGATTCAAGCACGGGATGCAAATTGCGGACGCGGTTTTCGAGCCAGCGGATACGGTCCGCGGATTGACCACGGCACACATCGTAGTGGCGCAAGTCGCGCGGGGCGTTTTTCTTTGAGCCACCGCCAAGAGGGAAGCGAGACGGCGTTCCGACGTAAGGAGGTACAAGCCCCGCGCCGAAAATGACGCCGTTTGATTCGAGCAAGCGTCCCCACAAATAAGGCAAATCGACGCTGTAAAACGGGCGGCGCGACCCGAGGCCGATGGCTTTGAGCTGCGCGGCGGAAAGCGGCGCAGTCGCCACAGCAAAGGTGAGTTTCGGCGCGGCAGCCGCGCGCAGGCCAGACAGTTTCAGGGACAACGCGTTGGTCGCGAGAAGGACTTGTCCTGCGCGAATTTCTTTTTGCTGAATGCGGCCGCGGAGTTCGTGGGAGACGCGCAAGTGCAGCGGATTCGAGAAGTCCAGCGAACGAACTTCGGCGTGCTCGACGATTTGAGCGCCGGCGTTCTGCGCTGCGCGCGCAAGGCCTGCGACGACTCTGCCTGGGTCCACCGTGCCACCGGGCACAAGGTGGACGACTTTTAGTTCGCCGTAGTCGTTCCACGAAATCGGCGAATCCCCTGCCGAAGCGGAACGGCCGAGCTCCCAGACGCCAGGAAGCGTTAGCCGCGAGTTAATGCGCAGAGCGTCGAGAATTTTCTGGTAGTCTGCGAGCACGTCACCGAGTCCGGGGAGGTGTCCAGCAGCGGTTTCTGAAAGCGCCATGCCGCCCGTGCGGCCGCTGGCGCCATCACCGAGCGAAGCAGACTCCAGTACCAGCACGGACTTCCCGGGAGCAAAACGCCGCAACCACGCCGCTGCGGAAAGGCCGGAGAAGCCTCCGCCAACAATCGCAAAGTCCGCGTGATCCGGAAGAGAGCTCCGGGCAGGACGGAAATCAACCCTCCAGGGTGGCGTGCCCCAAGGATGGGCTTTGCGAATCGTGGTACTGCGATGAGCTTTGCGCCGCATGGCATTTCTTTGATGCAGGGAGAATGCCGTGCGTGGCGAAATTTTCCGCGAACTTTTGAAAGCCTCTTGCGCGCCGTCGCCCGATCAAGTCTTAGGCTGTGACACGCGGGAGAAGAGAACGACGATCATGGCGAGAGCACTCACCAGAAGGGGAAACCACACTGGCGAAAGCCAGGGCACTGGAATCAGGAAGAGCACATCCGGATCCCTGACCGAAAGGGGCCAACGCACCGTGGCCCAAAGAGCTGCGTAGTACACGATGTCCCAAATGGCGAAGGTCCAAAGGAAAACGGCGGCGCGAGCCCTGGAGTTGGCGGAAGTGAGCAAAGCAACGGTTAACAACATAAGGATGGTGGCGGCCTCACGGAAGACTTCGAGCGTGAGCAGACTCTTCGGGAATTGCGTAATCGCCTGAGATTGAACGTAATACTGTCCTGACATGCGAACAACGTCCGCGAGCGTTCCCTGATATCCGGGGAGCAGTCCGGTGGCTGCGCGCAGATAGACGACGACTATGGCTTCCAGGAATCCGAACGCCGCCGCAAACACGCCGCTGATCGCCAGTTGCCGCGATGTGACTGGGACGCCGCTGCGGCGCCAGGAGAACCATGCCAGCGGAGGAATCAAAATGATGAGGTTTACCCACCAAGGCTGGGCGACGAGTGCGATGGCCATGGAATGATTCTACTGTGAGTCAAGGCAAAGAAGTTCGAGGAGCAAAGAGAAAAACAAGCCGTCGCGATGTGGCCCTACTGTCCAGTGAGCTGGTGAAAGTCTCTCTTTTTAGACGAGCCCTTCTTAAGATACAGGGCCCGGTCCGCCGCGCCGAAAAGGTCAGCGATGGTCTTGCCATCGTGCGGATAAACCGCAATGCCCGTGCTTACAGTGACGGGCGGTTCGTCGCCATCCGTGCTCAAGCGTTCGGCAATTCGATTGGCGACGCGTTGCGCTGCCTGTGCGTCCGCTTCAGGGAGAACGAGTACGAATTCGTCTCCGCCGTAGCGAGCGGCAATGTCGACGGCACGGCAATGAATGCGAAGAATGTTTGCCAGCCGGCAGATGGCTTCGGTTCCCACGAGATGGCCGTAAGTGTCATTGATCTTCTTCAGCCCATCCAAATCGGCAACAACGATGGCAAAGGGCCGCGCGGTGCGCTCGTACCGCTTGATTTCCGAGTCCAGGGCGTCGAGCAGCCTCCGGTAGTTGGCGAGGCCCGTGAGCGGGTCGGTGACCACCAATTGCCGCACGTATTCAGCGGCGCGTTTGTGCTCTGTGAATTCGGCGGCAAGCGCCATGGAAGTTACGGCCATGACGCCGACAAAGGATTGCAACAACAACAGCGACGTATTTTGCGACACCCTTGCAAACGGACCAAACCCGTGTGCCGTGCCCCAGGTGGCGATCGCTGCTAGGGCAAAGATGGCAGTCACCGCCTTTCGGCGGCCGAAGCGGAACGCCGCCCAGACCAGGAAAGGAATGCAAAGGTATTCCAACGGATAATTTTTCACCGAAAAATCAAAACGGCCTCCGAACACAATCCAGCCCGTGGAAAATAGTCCCAAAAACAGCAATGCGAGCTCCGTGATCTGCCTGCGGCTCCAATGCACGCGAGGATTCTCCCACCAGAGGAGAACCAGGGGAGT
>DASQYT010000161.1:0-5006 GCA_035639075.1 Candidatus Elarobacter sp. | reverse complement strand
AAAGGCTCGGAGCGTTCGCTCTTCCGCTACTTCCATGGCCGCAGCACGCTGAAAACCTGGCTACGCGCCGTTCTTGCCCAGCGGCACATTGACACCATCCGGGCGGGCCGCCGCTTTGAGGATCTTGGCGAAGACGAATCCGGCGACGGACAGCCCAAAACTCCACTCGGAACCCAGCTGCAGCCGGTCGATCCGCATCGCGATCGTTACGTAGCCTCATTCACCAGCGCCTTGCAAATGGCGCTCGAACGCCTCGAACCACAGGAGAAGCAAAGGCTCCGGCTTTATTACGCCGAAGAAAAAACGCTCGCGGAAATTGGAAGGCTACTCGGAGAGCACGAATCTAGCGTTTCCCGGCGTCTGGATCGCGTGCGCCGCGATTTGCGCCAGGCCGTCGAAGACATTCTTCGCCAAGGTATTGGCGCGGCGAATGGTTCCGCGGTTCAACCTGGTCTTAGCGATGCCGAAATCGCTCTCTGTTTCGAATACAGCGCCGGAGAAACTCCCATCGATTTAGACAAATTGCTGCCCCGCGCAAAATCCCCGGGCCCCGCGGCCGGAAAGCCGACGCCGTGACCGCCAAACGCGAAACCAATTGCAAGAAAGCGGCAATGGGCCGTTCTAACCCTGGAGAAGCCTATGGCGCCTGACGAACGCGACCGGAGCTTTGACAAAGCGCTCGCACGCCATCTGCGTGCCGATAGTTTTTTGCAGGACTCTGCAAGTCCGTCTCCCCGCGATTTTGGACGCGCCGGCAAATGTCCCGGTCCGGAAACCCTCGCGGCCTACCACGAGCGTTCTTTGCTTCCGGAGGAAATGAATCCCTGGAAGGAGCACATCGTCGGCTGCGCCAACTGCCAGACGATTCTCTCCCACTTGGAAGCGACGGACGCAATTCCCTTGCAAACCTGGGATGAAACTAAGATTTTAGTTAGGGAAGAATCCGTGCATCAGGTGACTGCCTCCAGCCAGCGCCACCCTTCGTCTCTTCCAAAACAATCCCGCCGCGCACGAATCTTGCGAGGCGCGCGTTGGCAATGGCTCGCTCCAGCGGGAGCTCTCGCCGCCAGTCTGCTCGTCTGGATCGCGTTGCACGAGAAGCAGCCGCTTGCTCCCCCAAATCTGAAGGAAATCCAGATCGCCACGAAGCAGGCGCCCCCTCCGCCTCCGCGGTCAGTTTCAGGGCTGGCTCAAGAAACATCGCCGTCGCCAGACGCTGGCAGAGTAAAGCCACAATCGGCGGCAGATGAATTTGCTAGTCCAAGAGCACGAGCCTCTAAAGGAGCTGCGAAATCAGATAATAAGCAAGAATATCCGGCGCAGGTTTCTCCTCCCAAATCACTGGTTGATAAAGAGAAAGAGCGCGATTTGCGAAAAGATGCCGGTCGCGCCGGCTCCGTTGATTTGCTTCGTGCCCAGGAACAATTGGACCGCGACTCCAAAGCCGCCGACAACGCAAGACAGGAAAGCGCCGAAGTCCAGTTGCAGGCACAAGCCTCCAACGCTCAATTGCAAAACCAATCCGGCGCCAACGCCAATGCTCCAAAGACGCCTGGCCCCGCTCCACTCAGCCAGATGGAAGCAAAGAAAATGAAGGCTGTACCCGCAGCGCCTGCGGTACCTTCCCCACAGGCGGGCGCAGCTGGTGGAATTGCATCCAGCTATAACGATTCCGCGTCTCTGCAAGTTGCTCGGGCAATTGCCAATCCGCGTTTGATATCGCCGCCCGGCTCGAAAGTCATTTGGCGCGTGGGCCGCTCCGGCTTGATTGAATTCTCCAAGGATGGTGGCTCCTCCTGGTCGCACCAGACGAGCGGCGTCCTTGTCGACCTGCTCACCGGCTCCGCCCCCTCCGATCAAGTGTGCTGGATCGTTGGCCGCTCAGGCGCCATTCTTCTGACTACCGACGCCGGCGCGCATTGGAAAGTAGTGCAGTCGCCCCTCGCTGAAGATCTCGGCGGAGTCCGCGTTTCCGATGCGCTCCACGCCACGATTTGGAACGCTCGAGCCACGAAGAGCTTTCAAACCAACGATGGGGGACTAACGTGGTTCTCCGTTCCGAGCCCTTGAGCTCTGCCGCCCATCAACTCCGCGCCTTGCAAGAAATTCCATCCGCATCGTTCTAAGAGAGAACGCAAATTTCGGTCCAGGAGAAAGTGATGAAAATCCCCGGGAATGCCGCAAAGTTTCGATGGTTCGGACTGATTTCGATCGTGGTCCTTCTCGCTGCCGTCGCCATTCTGTTTCCCGTGGCCCGCGGCAACAAAGTTTACGCGTCACAGGAAAAGGAAGCCCCACTCGCAACCGCCGACCAGACCACCAGCCTCAACGATCAGACCGACCTGAACCTGACCGTCTACAACTCCAATATTGCCTTGATTCGCGACGTCCGCAATCTCACGCTTCCTGGCGGCACCTTCCGCCTGAAATTCATGGATATCGCCGCCACGGTGAATCCCGCGACGGTTCATTTCCGCTCGCTGAACGAGCCGGATAAGCTCGGCGTCATCGAACAAAACTATGAATACGATCTGCTCGAGCCGGCGAAGCTCCTTCACAAATATGTCGGCAAGGAAGTCACACTGGTGCGTTCGTACCAGGAGAGCGGCACGACGAAACGCGAAGAAATCAAAGCCACGCTGCTTTCCGATAACAATGGCACCGTCTGGAAAATCGGCAACGACATTGTCACCGGCGTGTATGCCGAGAGCTATCGCTTTCCTGAAGTTCCTGCCAATCTTTACGAACGCCCCACGCTGCTGATGTCGCTCGAAAATTCCGGCGTAAGAAAACAGCAGGTCGAAGCTTCCTACCTCGCGAACAATCTTTCCTGGAATGCTGATTATGTTCTTACCGTCGCGCGCGACGACAAGAACGCCGATCTCGACGGTTGGGTTACCGTCGTCAACAACAGCGGCACGGCGTTTCATAATGCGCGGCTTCAGCTCGTCGCCGGTGAACTGAATCGCGTTCCAACGGAGAGCCGCATTCGCGCCATGGACATGGCCATAAGCGCTCCTGCCAAGGCTAAGGAGCAGTTCCAGCAGGAAACCTTTAGCGAATACCATCTCTACTCCCTCGGCCGCAAAACTTCCGTCGAGGACAAGGAAACCAAGCAAATCAGTCTTCTCCAGGGCTCCGGCGTTCCCGTCGAAAAAATATTCATGGTCAATGGCCAGAGCTACTACTACCGCAACCAACAGAATCCTGGCGCTCCGCTGAAAGATGCCGTCATGGTCTACTACAAATTCAAAAATGAAGAAAAAGCTGGGCTCGGAATTCCTCTCCCCGCGGGTAACGTTCGCGTCTACCAGAAGGACTCCAAGGGCGGCATTCTTTTCGCTGGTGAAGACCGCGTCGACCATACTCCCAAAGACGAATTTGTAAACATCCACATCGGCAATGCCTTCGACGTCGTCGCCGAACACAAACAAACCGACTACAAGCGCATTGACACCCACACCTGGGAAATGGAATTTGAAATCACTGTGCGCAACCACAAGGATGCGCCCGTCACCGTCCAGGTGAACGAACCCATCGGAGGCGACTGGGAAATGCTTTCTTCCACTTATAAGTACACGAAGACTGCGGCCTTCGCGGCGCAATTCATTGTGCCGGTCGCCAAGGACGGCACTTCCGTCCTGAAGTACCGCATCCGGGCAAAGTGGTAGCCTGATAGTTCACCGAAGTAGTAGCACTCGCAATACTTAAGTCTTTTAGATGCAACACTTACAAAAAACAGGGGGGTGGGGGCAGCCTACCTCTTTTCCCTACCGGGTCTCCGCCACAAAAATCATCTCCGGTGAGTTGCCTCGGATCGGCGACCGATCGAAATCTCCATACAGTGCCGCAACCTTGAATCCGCAGCGGGCGAGCAGGTGCTCCACTTCAAACCGGAAGAAATACCGTAGCGGCCAGGCGAACACCAGCCTCTCTTTGCGCCCGTCCCGGTGGCTGATGGAGAAAATCATCTCCACGTCATTCCGCTGCTCGGCGCGATGGAACGCCGCCACGCGCTCGCTGATGCGCACGTGACGTCCGTCCGCGGTTTCATATTCAGTGAGCTGCACCTCCCGCATGTGTATGGGATCGTGCATGCGCTCGGCATCCGTCTGGAACACGTCCAGGATCAGCCGCCCGCCGGACGCAAGATGCTTGCGCACGCACTCCAGGCAACCCATCTGCTGCCGCACTTCCAGCAGGTGCTGGAATGGCCGAAAAGGAATGATAACCAGCCGGAATTTTTCGCCGAGGTCGAACCGCGCCATGTCCCCTTGCACAAAGTGAACACGTTCCCGCGCTTCTACGCGGAGCGCCGCCCGTTTTTTCACCGCGCGCTCCAACATGCGCCCGGAAAGATCAAGCCCGGTAATCCGCTTTCCTGCTTCCGCCAGCGCCATGGTGATTCGTCCTGTCCCGCAACCCAGCTCTAGGATGGGATCGCCAAAGTCGCGCACGGCGTTGCGATAGAACGCTACGTCCTGCAACCGCCCCTTAACAATCGGCGATTCGTCGTAATAATCCGCGATGAAAGAATCGTAGAGAGAGTCACTCATGGACCGTTCTACCCTGAATTTGTTTCCTCACGGACGTTGCACGGTGCGGACGAAGCTAACATGGCCGCTGAGCAAAGCGACCGAAAGTTCCGGCCTTGCGGGAAAGGAACTCAACGGGGCTGCGAGACGAGGCCGCTACCTTCTCTGTCTCCTTTACTTCTTTTACTTCATTAATCTCCTTTACCTCATTCGACCACGGCGTCTGCCTCGATCTCCACCAGCATTTCCGGCGAAATCAGTTTGCTCACTTCCACCATGCTCGTGGCGGGCCGGATGTCGCCGAAAAATTCTCCATGCGCTCGCCCGGCTTTCTCCCATTCCGCGATGTTCGTGACGAAGATGCGCGTCCGCACGACGTCTTTCAGCGTCGCGCCGGCCTTCGCGAGCGCGGCCTCGATGTTCTTGATCGTCTGCACCGTTTGCGCGCGCAAATCGCCCACGCCCACAATC
>DASQYT010000160.1:0-3577 GCA_035639075.1 Candidatus Elarobacter sp. | reverse complement strand
AAATCCTGACGAGCAGCTACCAGGCCGAATATGGGCGCTCCGCCGGCGCGCAGATCAGCGTGGTGACCAAGAGTGGCACGTCCTCTTTCCACGGCAGCGCGTATCTATATCACCGCCACGAGGGGTTGAACGCCAACAACTGGAAAAATAACCGCGATGGGCTGCCGCGGCAACTCTTCCGGTTCAACGATCCGGGCTATACAGTTGGGGGCCCCATTTTCATTCCCGGCCACTTCAACAGAGACCGGAAAAAACTGTTCTTCTTCTGGAGCCAGGAATTTCAGGAGCAGCTCAAGCCCCAGGACCGCCGTGACGCCACATTCCCGACAGCGCTCGAGCGCACGGGGGATTTTTCGCAAAGCGTCGACAAGAACGGCAATGCGTTCCACTTCATTCGTGATCCGCTGTCCGGCCAGCCATGCAACGCCGCCAACACAGCGGGCTGCTTCCAGGACGGTGGCGTGCTTGGTCGAATTCCGGCCAACAGCCTGTACGGTCCGGGCATTGCGGCGTTGAACTTTTTCCCGGCTCCCAATGCGCTGGGAAACAAAGGTTTCAACTACCGCTCGCAGATTCCGGATTCCTATCCGAGGCGCGAATCGCTGATTCGCGGCGATTACAACCTTAGCGCCAAATCGAAAATGTTCAGCCATTACTTGATCAACAGCGACTCGGTAACCTCGGCCTACGGGTCGTTCGTGTTGGGCGCGGGCTTCCCCAAGGTGCCCATCACGGACACGCGCCCCGGCAAGAGCTTTGTGGTCAGCGCGACTACGCTGATCAATTCGACGACGGCCAACGAGGCTACTTTTGGCTATGGTCACAACCAGATCAACATCGATCCCGTGAACGGTGGACTATCTCGGGCGGCAAGCGGAGTGAACATCCCGGTGCTCTATCCCGCCGCAGTACAGGGAGATTTCATCCCACGGTTTGCTTATGCGGGAACACGAATTGGCAACCAACAGCGCATCGGGACGAATAATGCCCCCTTCTTCAACTACAACTCGACTTTGGACTGGATCGACAACCTCTCGAAGATATGGAACCGGCATGTATTCAAGACCGGTATCTACGTGCAACGCAGCCGCAAGGACCAAACCTCGTTTGCCAACGCCAACGGCGACATCGACTTCAGCGACACTTCGAGCAATCCATTGGACACCGGCTTCGGTTTTGCCAACATGGCCATTGGGGTGTTCACCACCTTTAATCAGGCGTCGGGCTATTTCACCGGGGAATATCGGTACACTAACGTGGAATGGTATCTGCAAGATCAATGGAAAATAGCGCGGCGTCTTACGCTGGATTACGGCATGCGCTTCTACTGGATTCAGCCGCAGTTCGACGCAGCATTGCAAACATCGACGTTCCTGCCGGGGCGCTTTGACCGGGCAGCTGAGGTGCGCCTCTATCAACCCACTCTAAATAGCAGCGGGCAAAGAGCGGGGTTCGACCCGGTTACAGGACAGAGCGTACCGGCCTCGGCCATCGGCAAGATAGTTCCCAATTCCGGCAATACCCTCGACGGAATCGCGCAGGCCGGCAAGGACGTCAGCAAGTACCTCATCAAAAATCGCGGTATTCATTATTCACCCCGCCTCGGATTCGCTTACGACGTTACTGGCAAACAATCACTGGTGCTTCGCGCCGGAGGGGCAATTCTCTATGACCGCTTTCAAGGCAATGAAGTGTTCGACATGCTGACCAACCCCCCCACCACGTTGGCGCCCACGGTGGTGAACGGATTCCTCAAGGACATTGATCCCAAAAATGTCCTGCTGGCACCGGTGGGGTTGAACGCCTTCGACTTCAATGGTTTCGTTCCGACCACATACAGCTACCATTTCGGCGTGCAGTCCAAGCTGCCCATGGATTTCATTCTGGATACTGCGTATGTGGGCTCGCAGAATCGCCATGAGCTGCAACGAAGAAATCTGAACGCCATCCCTTACGGTGCGACATTCCTTCCGCAGAATCAGGACTGCACGAAGTTTTCCGGCGGCACATGTTCACAGGGGCCTTACTCTGGCTCGCAAGCCTTTGACGCCAACTTCCTGAGACCTTACCCGGGTTTCGGGGACATTATTATGCATGAGTTCGGCGGTACTTCTAATTACAACTCGCTGCAGACCAGCGTGAACCGGCGGTTCGCCAAAGGCTTCTTTTTCGGCTTCAATTGGACGTGGAGTCGCGCCCTGGGCACCACCAGCGATCGCACGGGGTTCAACCGCATCGACAATCTCACGCGGCTGGCCAACTATGGTCCACTGTCCTTCGACCGGCTGCATACGGTCAACATCTTCTATACCTACGAGCTCCCGAGGATTTTCCGCAGCGGCCCCGCGCACTCGCTGATAGACGGCTGGCAGATCTCCGGCGCCACGCTATTTCAGAGCGGCGCGCCCTACCAAGTGAGCTTCTCTATACCCGGCGTGGGCAACCAGAACATCACCGGTTCGTATACAGAACCAGCACGCGTCAAGTTGATCGGGAACCCGCTCAGCGCAATCACGGGCGACGAGTATCACCGCCTAAATCCCGCGGCATTTGCACCGCCACCGGTGGGCAGTATTGGCCTCGACTCCCCCACGAACTACCTGCGGGGGCCCGGGATTAACAACACTAACCTATCCGTCCAGAAGACATTTTTTGTCAGCGAAGGGGCGCGGTTTGAGCTGCGCGCAGACGCCTTCAACGTGTTCAATCACACGCAGTTTAACGGCGTCAACAGCACGATTAATTTCAAAAGCCTTAGCGATCCAACGATCACAAACCTGTATCAGAATCCGGACGGGACCATAAATAATATCAATGGATTCGGAACGGTGAGCGGCGCCCGCGACCCGCGTATTATGCAACTCGTGGTTCGCTTTCAATTCTAGACTCGCAAGCGTCGACAGCATTGACGAAGGATCTGCCCGCCGCAGACAATCCTCAGGCTCGAACATCGGGAGGGATTGAAGTACCGGGTGATGCATATCGCGTCTTGCAGGAGCACATGGTGTGTTGTTCTGGCCCTTACTTATACGAGCGGGAAGAACGAAATCGAGGAGGGGCGCCACCTGGACTTTGGCCCCACGAGGTTGGTAAATTGAAACGGCAAGTCGGTGGGCGGTCAAGGATTTGTGTGACAACTTCGCTTGCGTACGGATTACGAGCAGGCGTGGGGCACTCGCTGGTACTGGCGTTGAGTATCTCTGCACCCGTTCTCTCCTGCGATCAGGGTTTCGCCGGTCAGCGAACTGTTTTGGAAGCACGAGGCTCCGTCGCGCAAGTTCCTGTCGGTCAGGAACGCCGCAGTCACGAACCAGCATCACAGTTGCCGGCCGAGGCGACGACATCACCATCCTATTCGCCAGAACAGGTGCAAAGAGGGCAATCACTCTTTTCCGTCCAGTGTGGCTTCTGCCATGGGCGCGACGCTGCCGGTGGCGAGGCCGGTCCGGACCTCACGAGCTCCGAACTCGTCGCGAAAGACATCCGTGGAAACGAAATCGGCCCGGTTGTGCGCGCCGGACGGATTGATAAAGGAATGCCGCTTTTCAACGTCAACGATGCGGATCTAGCTGCCATC
>DASQYT010000159.1:0-2867 GCA_035639075.1 Candidatus Elarobacter sp. | reverse complement strand
GGAGCTCTGATTATTCTCATACGACGACCCATGGACCTTCGGCAGCAGCCACATCTCAAACGGAAAGCGCGGCGCATAAGGGGCAAGCGTGATGAAATGTTCGTTCTCACCGATGACGCGTTCGCCGGTATCGCGCTCCTGGCGAATGATGTCGCAGAAAATGCAGCGCTCCTTCTCATCGTAATAGTGCCAACAGCTGTCGATTTCTTCGCGCACACGCCGCGGGACGATGGGCAGGGCAATTAACTGTGAGTGCGGGTGGTCGATGGTTGCACCGGCGGCTTCTCCGTGATTCTTGAAAATGAGAATGTAGCGGAAGCGCTTATCATTCTTCAGGTCCAGCATGCGGTCGCGATAGCCCCAGAGCACGTCCTCCACGGCACGTTCCGGCAGGGTTGCAAGAGTTGCAAGATGGTTCGGTGACTCGATCACCACTTCGTGCGCGCCGATTCCGTTCATCTTGTCAAAGAGACCTTCGCCCTCGCGGTCCAGTTCGCCCTCGATTCCCAGAGCAGGAAATTTGTTAGGGACGACGCGGATGCTCCAACCCGGCGTGTTTGGTCCTCCACCATTCCGTCCGTAAACAAGAATTTCCGGCGGAGTTCGAGATTCGTTGCCTGCGCAGAAGGGGCAGTTTTTCTCTTCTCTTGGGATGACGCTCTCACGGAGAAAATCGTTTGGCCGCTTCCCGCGTTCCGTTGAAATAATCACCCACCGGCCCGTGATCGGGTCCTTACGCAACTCCGGCAAAGCAATCCTCCTTGATGATGTTCTGGTTCACCCGCGCAGGGCGAGCAACCAGGAGACTCTGGATTGTACCGCGTCTAGCAATTCCACGAAGACACTCCGCTCAGGCCGCTACATTTGAGGGCTGAACGCATCCTTGTGCAACCGCACTACCGGCGGCTGTCCTGGGCAGTTATCAATCGCCATGACATCAAACCGGCAAGGACATTCGCCGACGTGACGCTCCGCCAGAAATCGCTGCGCGGTGCGAACTACAAGGTGCTGTTTCTCCCGCGTAACACTTAGCTCAGGCAGCGCCGGCAAGTCTTCGCGGATAGTGCGCGTTCTGACTTCCACAAAGGCGAGCGTCTTGCCATCGTAACCCACGAGATCGATTTCGCCCTTGATGCCGCGCGGAATGTAATTCCGGGCAACGAATATGTACCCCTGCCTTCGCAAATACCAGTAAGCGTAGGTTTCTCCGCGAATTCCAGTGCGCCGGGCTTCCAGCTTTTTTGCATCGCTGGGAAAACTCTCCTCTTCGCGCAGGCCTCGCCGCGCAGCCCAGTGCACCGCTTGAAACATCAGATTTGAGAATATCGGCATGGCCCATCACCGATTCTTGAGCCCCGCGCAGTATAAACAATAATCCCCTGGCTGCCATAGTGCTAGATGGCAGCCACGGGAAGTCCTTTGTGATTCTTGTGCTAGATCTTTTTCTCCGCCTCGCGGAAGCAATCTTCCAGCGTCCGCGCCGCAAAGCCGGCCTGTTCCTGATCGATCAGTAGCGGCGGCGACAAACGAATAGTGTTTTCACCGGCGCCGAGGACCAGCAAACCCTTGTGAAACGCCAAGTCAACGATTGCGTTGCGCAAATCAGCGGCCTTTTCTTTTGTCCGCTGATCTCGCACAATTTCAATGCCAATCATCAATCCACGTCCGCGCACGTCGCCGACGATCTTGAAGTTCTTTGTCCAATCGGCCAGGCATCCGAAGAGGTAATCTCCCATGCGTCGCGCGTTTTCCTTGTACTCGCTCTCAATCAGGTCCATGGTGGCCAGCGCCGCCGCAATACACACCGGGTTTCCGCCGAACGTCGTTCCGTGCGAGCCTGGTCCCCAGCGCATCACGCTTTCTCTTGCAATGATCGCGCCGAGTGGCATACCACTCGCGATGCCTTTCGCGGAACAGAGGATGTCCGGTTCGATCCCGGCGTGTTCACTGGCCCACCACTTTCCGGTGCGGCCCATGCCCGACTGTACTTCGTCCATGATGAACATGATGCCGTGCTGGCGGCAGATCCGCTGCAATTCCTGCAGGAAGAACTTGGGCGCCGGAACATATCCGCCTTCGCCCTGAATGGGCTCGATGATGATGCCCGCGACGTCTTCGGGATCGAACAACCGCTTGAAAATCTGTCCTTCGAGTTGCTCGAGTATCTCCGCGCCGCAGGTCTCCGCAGTGTGGCCGTGCGCGCAGCGATAAGCGTACGGGTAGGGAATGTGCTCGATCCCGCTGAGCAACGCGCCAAATCCTTTGCGCTGCGTCGATTTCGAGGCCGTCAACGAGAGCGCACCCATGGACCGGCCATGGAAGCAGCCGTAAAACGCAATCATCTTGTCGCGTTTCGTAGCGTATCTCGCCAGTTTGATGGCCCCTTCAATCGCCTCGGTCCCCGAATTAGTGAAAAAGACTTTCTTGCTTTCCGCGCCCGGCATCGTCCGGCCTAGGCGCTCGGCCAGTTGCGGCATGCCCTCGTAATAAAAATCCGTGCCGGACATGTGAATGAGTTCGGCCGCCTGCTTCTGAATCGCGGCGACAACCTTCGGATGGCAGTGTCCAGTCGAGCAGACGGCAATCCCCGCCGCGAAATCGAGGAAATTGTTACCGTCCACGTCTTCCACGATCGCGCCGTGGCCACGCTTGGCCACCAGCGGATAGTCGCGTGTATAAGACGGCGACATGAATTTCGCATCTTGCTCCAGAACCCGCTTGGCATTCGGCCCGGGCAGCGCTGTCACGAGCCGGGGCGTTTTTACCTCTAATGTCGTTGGCATTTCTTTCCTCCAGTGAAGAAACAAAGGTTGAGGTGAATCAAGAACTTCGGGCAAGCGCAGGCCTCCAGACGGATTTGTACATCG